>CAIXOY010000397.1 GCA_903921135.1 uncultured Gammaproteobacteria bacterium | reverse complement strand
GGGCGACATCCGCATCAGCACCACGCCGACTTCGCCCAGCAGAGCCGCGAACCGGGGAGCCTCAGGTGCGGCCCTGCGCGCGGGCTGTAGTGCCTGCGCCTCGAGCGCCCTGCCGAGGTGCGGCGCGTGGGCGAGTTCCGGGTAGTGCCTCGCCAGCAGCACCCGCGCCTCGGCACGGATCGTCTGCGCCTGCTGCGCGTGCCAGAGGCCGAGCGTGAGCCCGGGCGCAGCGAAAAGCACAGGCAGCAGCGACGCAGCCGCCAGCAAGACCGTACGGCTGCGCCGGCGCGCCAGGCGACCTGCCTGTGGCTCGAAGCGGCCCTGAAGCAAATCGACCGCAGCGCGACCGGCATCCGGCCATGCGAGCGCATTGAAGAACGCCGCAGCGGATACATCACCGTCGCAGAAATCGATGGCCCGGCCCTGCTCTTCGGCCCATCGCACCGCGACGGAAGGCGGCCCGGCGAAACCCGGCACGCCGGGCGCACAGAGCAATACCCGTTCGCCATCGCGGAAATTGCAGGCAGTACCGCGCCCGTGGGCGAGGAGTTCATGGTCCACCCAGGCAGAGGCGACGGGCAGGCCGGCGTCGGCCAATTGCGCCAGCGTCGCGGCAAGACGCTGCGCGTTGATTGCCACCGCGCGTCGCACGCCCGCGCTGCCGCTGGCTGCAAGCACCACGTGCACGGCCTCGAGCTCTTCGAGCAGGTAGTCTTCCATCAGGTAGGGCGCAACCGATGCCGCACGCGCCTCTGTGCCAGGTGGCATGTGCAGGTCGAGCATCAGCATGTCCTCGCCCGGCAAAACCACTGCGACGGTGCCAGGCATCAGTTGGTCGTGCCGCGCGGCAATGACGGTGAGCGTGTCGCTGCCGCAGCGCGCGTCTTCGCCCTCTGCCAGATACGCCCAGTCCCACGGGGAGCCGGCATCCAGCGCGGCGAGCCGTGTACGTGGACGCAAAAGCAGGGCCGGTGCGATCACTGCAACCGGTGCCTGCAGTGCGTGTAACGCCGCCCTCACGCGACGCAGCACGACACCGGAAGCCTCTGCCACCTCAGGGCACCGGAGGAAGCGCGGGCGCCTCGGGGAGCGCGCCCCTTGCCCGCAGCTCGTCGCCCGCTGCGTTGAAGCGGCGCTGTTCCTGCTGCAGGTGTTCGTAGCGCGGGCGACTGAGCGCCTCTGCCGCCACACGGCTCCCGAGGATGCGCGGGTGGATGAACACCATCAGGTTCTTTTTCAGGGTCTTGCCGGAACTGCTGCGGAAGAGCCTTCCCAGAACCGGTATGCGCGAGAGCAGCGGCACGCCCTTGCCCGCCTGCGTGAACTCATCGCGCATGAGCCCGCCGAGCACCAGCACCTCGTCGTCCCCGATCAGTACCCGCGTGCTGATGCGCCGCTTGCTGGTGACAATGTCGGCAGCATCGGCTGCGCTCGGCGAGATGCTCTCCACCGTCTGCTCGATGCTCATGTCGATGGATCCGTCACGGTTGATGCGTGGTCGGACCTTCAAGGTCACGCCGATATCCTTGCGTTCGATGGTCTGGAATGGGTTGCCTGTGGAGGAAGCCGCTCCTGTGCTCGCCCCCGTGATGAACGGCACGTTCTCTCCCACGAGAATCTCCGCCGTCTCGTTGTTCATGGCCACGATGGTCGGGGTGGAAAGCACATTGGCGCGACTGCTGCCCTCGAGCGCACGCAGGAGCGCGCGCAACTCGCCGCTGCCGTAAAAACCCAGCGTGAAACCCTCTCCGAGCCGTGGCGCCGCGGGCGTCGACACACCACCCGGAAGCGCAGCGCTGCCCGCGAAGACACCGTCCTCCGGGAGGGTGTTGCGCCATTCCACGCCGATGTCGCGGAAAAGCTCGCGTCCCACCTCGATGATCACGGCCTCCACCAGCACTTGCGGGCGGCGTGTATCGAGCTCGGCCACCACGGAGCGCAGGGCCGCAAGCACCGGCGCGGGTGCCGTCACCACGATGGCATTGCTGGCCTCGCTCACTTCGAGATTCGCTGCGGCGTCCTTGCGGAACGTCTGATCCGCGGCGTCTTTCAGCGCGTTGGCAGCCACGCTTTTCAGGACTGGCAGCAACTCGGTGGCGCTGGCGTAGTCGAGGAAGATCACCTGCGTGGAATCCCCTTTTCCGGCGGGACGGTCGAGGCCCCGGATCAAACCGCCGAGTTGCTCGCGCAGCACGGGGTCTCCGCTCATCAGCACGCTGTTCGAACGCTCGTCAACGGCGATGGCGAAGGCCTGCCCACCGGCGGCACCGGCCTCGCTGCGGGGCAGCAGCGTATTCACCACCGCTGCCACGGCGCGTGCATCAGCAAACTGCAGCGCAAGGGTGTCGATGTCGATTTCACCCGCCTGGTCCACACGCTGCACGAGCTTCAGAAGGTGCTCGATGTTGCTTGCCCGGTCGGCCAGAAGAAGCAGGTTGCTTCCCGGGTAATGCGTGAGCAGTGCGCTCTGCGGCACCATCGGTCGCAGCAGTTCCACCACGTCCTGTGCCGGGATGTTGGTGAGCTTCAGCACATGCACCACGATCTCTTCGTCGGCCTGCTGCGCGCTCTCGCCCAGAAAGCGCGGCGTGTTTTCCTTGGCGAGCGCATCAGGCAGGATCTTGATGCTCTCGGCTGTTTCGATGACGGTGAAACCGTGCACCTGCAACACCGATAGCAACACGCGACGCACATCCCCGCGCCCGAGCGGCGCACCGCCATAGACGGTGACCTTTCCCTGCACCTGCGGGTGGAGCACCACGGGCTTGTCGAGATAGGGACTGGCCCAGCGCACGAGTTCACGCACATCGGCATCTTCGAGAGCGAGGTTGAGGGAGTCGGCGGTGCTCGCATCCCCTGAGGCGCCGCCGGATAGCACCCGGGTGTCGGCATGCATTGCATCGGTTTGCGCGCGCACTGGAGAGACACCGAACGGGCACGACAGCAGCAGGGCCCCACAGACAAGGCGCAGCAGGCGCTGAGGACGGGCCCGGGACTGTGGCAGGCTGATGTGAAGCCCCACGGTTCAGCCCCCGCCCGCCCGCAAGCGGCTCAGCCGCGCCATGACCACGGCAGCGCGGCCGGGATCAGGCCTGGCAGAGGGGTGCACCACCCCACGCGTACCCGGACCGCGCACTGCCGCTCGAAGCCGGGAGCTGTTGGCGGGAGCAGGGGCATGCTCTTTGGCACCCGATCCGCGATGGAGCGACAAGCGCTGCACTTCGCCCGCCGTGCGCAGCAGTACATGATCGAGCGCCACCGACACCAGTTCAGCCTGCGGGGTAATCGCGTCTCCGGGCTGGAAGCGCCGTGCAGGAGCGCCACCCTCGAGCGCAACGAGGGCGGAGGCCATCATGGATTCACTGCTGGTGAACACGCCCTGGAGGCGAAGACCGGGCGGAGCCTCAGTCACGGACACGGGAGGCGGTTCAACCGCCGGCTGGGGCTCGCGGTACTCGCCGAAGAGATGCATGTCGGCCAGGGCTGATAGCGGGGAATCGCGCACAGAAGGCTCGGGGGGCACAACCGCAGGCGATGGCAACGCAGGCACATCCTGCCCGCGCAGCAGCAAGCTCTGTCGCAGTTGCCCGCCGGCGTACACGCACAGCAACAGGAGCGCCGACACGTACACGCCGCGGGACGCAGCGTGCCAGGCACCGGGCCGCGCCATCACAGGTGTCGCGCTCATGGCACGGGGACAGTGGCGGCAACTCCGGACAGCGCCTGCGTGACGCGGCGCGCAGCGGCCTGGTCCACGGCAGCGCGCGCGCCCACGCCCAGCAGCGGATCGAGCGCGGCACGGTGCTCCGCACAGGCAAGTCGCACGGCATCGGCGCTGCGGCTCGCGGCATCCCGACGCATCTGCACCAGGATGCCCTGCTCGATGCAGTTCTCGAACACATCAACCAGCGACTGCACAGGGCGTGACTGCTGCGCTGAACAGGGAGCCGCGTGCAGGGTGGTCGCGGCAAAGACAGGAATCAGAACGGCCAACGAAATCCTTTTCATTGGGGGATGCCTCTGTGTGGTGGGCCCGGAATGCGGGCGGGGGGTGGTGGGGGAAACTCCTTCAGATGATCTTGAATACCGTGACGGCGCGCTGCATTTTCAGGCTCGCATCATTCGAACGGTCCACCGGTTTCGGCAAAGCAGAGGTTGCCGGCGAACATCCATTTGCCGTCGGGAGTACGCTCGATCGCGCAGGCCGCCACCGTCTTCATCCAGTGCTCCCAGCCGAGCACTGCCTTGCCTTCGGCGTGATACCCTGCGTCTCCGAGCCTTGCAGCCGCTTTGAGCTCGGTCCGTCAAACCCGTTCATGGCGCCCACCGACGGTAGACCTCCACCCGGCAGGCCCCGCCTGCAGTCGCCACGGTGCACATCTCGACGCGAAGAAGAGCCTTGCCTGCCTCGAGAATCCGGATGCGGGGAAATCCGTCATCGCCCAGAAAATCATGATCAGAGCGCGGACTCCGATCTGTGAAGACGATGAATTCGCGCGCATCCGATCGCTCGATCGCCCAACGGCCTGTTTCTACGGTGGGGGCGGCAGGGTCGATGCCGGCACACTCGTTGTCGACCTTGTAAGTGCCATCAGCTGAAAAAGTGATGAAGTCCGGACACTCCTGGAATTCGGAATGTCCCTCTGTTGCCGAGTACACCCATCTGCCGACCACGGCCTCGGAGCTTGGCTCCGCGGCTCGGGCCGCAGTGGCAGTTACCAGCATCAAACATATCGCAGCCAGGCGAAATGCCGTTTTCATGATCTCACCTCCTGAAGAACCAAGGGGTAGGGTTTATGTGTCTTCCGTTCCTGAACATTTCGACGTGGACATGAGGCGTCACGCCGCCGGGATATGGTAGCCCCGTTGCCCTGTTTTTCACTGTCTGCAAGTCGATGGCTTCTCCGATGGGCGCTCCTGCCTCCACCGTCTGCCTCGCCCCGAGAGCGGCACCGCCCCCCTGCCCGACATAGATCAGCCTGATCATGTCAAAACCCAGGTCCTTGTCTGCAGGATGTATATCCACCATCGGGTACCCGGTCTCTGAACCCCTGAATATCACCATATCGCCGGCGACGGGTGCACGCACCTGCTGCCCCGCAATGGCTTGGAAGTCGAGGCCGTGATGACGCCGCCCTCCGCGCGGGGCCAGCCATTCACCGCTGCCCTGGCTATCGTGACGGATGCCGAAGCCCGTCGGATTGACCAGTAACGCAGGCGGTTCATCCTCATCTGCCCGGGATCTCGTCACTGTACGCGTGGCCACATCGAGCAAGCGCATCGCCATCACGCCACTCGCCCCGTCCGATCCCGAGCGAGTTGCGGCGTCCCCCGTGGCAGCGTCTGACAGATAACCGAGAAACTGTTCGCCCGCGCTGTCGGAGCTTCCTGGCTCCACCTCCCCCGCCAACCGCGTCTCCGTATACGCCACCGCCGCAGCAGCGAGTGTCTGCATCAGGTTGCCTCCATTGGCTGCCGTGATCGCCGCACTCAGCACGGCGTTGAAGGCGGCCATGCAGCCGACCGCGGCAGGTCCGCAGACCCACGCGGCCACGATGGCCTGCAGGCCTGGCACCGCGTCGAAGATCCTGCCCGCGCGCTGGAGCGCGCGCTTGACCACCCCGCCCACGGCCTGCAGGCCGTCACCGATAGCGTCTGCCGCACGACCAAAAAGCTTTTTCAGGAAAAACCCGCTGGGATCCCAGGCCGACAACGGGTTGTTGCCCACGTAGCTGTAGCGGTTCAGGGACTGCAGGTCGGAGCCGTCCTGCACGAAGGGATCCGCGCTCAGGAAGCGCCCCAGTTCCGCGTCGTATACGCGCCCGCCCATGTGGATCAACCCAAGCGCGTCCAGTTGCTCGTGCCCCGTGAAGCCGCGGCTGGTGTTGATCGATGCGAGCAGGCTCGCGGCGATCGAGAGGTTCGCTCTCTGGAACCTGCTGAGTGAGGTCCACGGGCTCCCGATCTTCGCAATCAGGCTGGCGAGCGTAGGAGCACGGCGCTTGCCCCAGGGATCAAAGCTGAAGCTCTCGATTTCCTGCCCGGACTCGTCGGTGATGGCGCTGAGAGAGCCGAGATGATCCTTGTGGAGATAACGCGTGCGCACACTGCCCGCAGCCGATGCGCTGCGGCCGGTGATGCTGACCAGAACGGCGTCACCCACATAGTGCCGCTCCTCGAGCACACCGCCCGGGCGGCTTACGCTCTCGAACACGCCATCGATGAATACCGTACTGGTGGTGCCTGCGGCTGTGGTGTCGTCGCGCTGCAAGGGTTCGCGCTCCGGACCGTAGCGGAAGTCACTGGTGGTACCGCCCGCCACGATGCGGATCGGCTTGTCGAAACTGCTCCAGACCAGGCTGCGTCCGTCGCCGCTCGTCATGTTGCCGTTGGCGTCGTACTGGTAACTGGCGTTCTTGGCTCCCACGGTGCCGGCAGTGATCTGGCACACGGCGTGGGGGCCGCGCATACCGGTGCACTCGCTCCCGTAGCGGTACGTCCCCACGCCGGTCTTGCTGCGGATATTCCCGAGCGCATCGTAGGTGACGGTGGTGGTTTGCGGCTCGCCATTACCCCAATCGGCGGTGGTAGCGCTCAGGCGATTCAGCGCGTCATATCCGAAGCTCTCGTGCACATCACGCAGCAGATCGTCACGCGAGGCCAGGTTGCCCAGGCGGTCAAAGGAAAACTGCAGGTTCTGCACGGTGGGCTCGAACACGCGGAAGGACTGGATCGTTTCGAGGGTGCCACTCCGGCGATCGAAGTAGCGCACGGATGCCACGCCGTTTCCGTAGAGCTCGCTCACCACATTGCCGTGCTGATCGCGCTCCCCGATGCGTTGGTAGAGAGCGCCGGTGGCGTCGTTGCGCAACTCATGGAGATAACCGTAGGGGTTGTACACCCGGCGCACTTTCAGGCGGTTGCTGCTTCCGGGATAGGTGAGGGTCTCCGGACGGTTCAGGGTGTCCCAACGGGTGTCGATGCTGTACACGGGACCTGCGCTCGCGAGCCGACGGTCGATGCGCGTGGGAAGACCTCGCGCGTTGTAGACACGACTCTCCGCGTAGCCCTCCGGACCCGTCACAGCAGCCATCTGGCCTTTGCCCGCGCCGGCTGCGGTATCGAAGGTCCAGACGGTCGTGGCGGAGCCCGCACCCGGATTGGCGCAGGATGCGCTGGCATCCGAGACATGGCCTGGCACGGTGGATCGCGTACCCGCATAAGCGTCGACGCGTTTCACCCTGCGTCCGAGCGTGTCCCAGGCTGTGCAGGTGCTCTGCCCTTTGGCGTCGGTCTGTGTCAGCAGTTCGCCAAGGCCGTTGTAGGTGAAACGCCAACTGCCTTTGTCAGGATCGCTGATCGATGCCTTGCGGCCCAGGCTGTCGTAGCTGAGCACCGTCGGCGCCAGCGCGAGCCCGGCCACGGCCGGTGGCGTGAGACGCGTCAACTGGCCGAGTGCGTCGTAGGCATACGCGGTTCTCACGCCCGCGTTGTCTGTGACCTCGACCAGGTTGCCCATCAGGTCGCGGCGTTCGACCTTGCGCTGATTACGGCCCTGCGTGTCGATCAGGGAGGTGAGCAACATACCGTCGAAGCTCACGGTATCGATTCGCCCATCAGCCTGTAAGGTGCGGACGGGGCGCCCGAGCACATCGTGCTCCACCTCGGTGAACACCGGGCTCTGCAGGCCCCACTGGTAAGGCTCGCTCACGGCGCTCCTGCGGCCGGCGTGGTCGAAGCGGCTGTCGATGTTCAGCAGCACGCCGTCCATGCCGCGCGTGCTGCGCCTCACTTCACGGCCCAGCGCATCGACGAAGGCGAAAGACTCGCTGCCGTCGGCGCCGCGCGTGGCGATGTAATACACGGCGTTTGCGGGGCACCACTCGGCAGATGCGCACCAGCGGTAATCGCTGCGTGTCTCGATGCCGGCGCCATCGGCACCGGCATAGGCGATGGTCGACACCACTCGCCCGAAGGCATCGTAGCGGTAATCGGTACGGATACCGTTCGGGTCGGTGGTGCTGCGCCGGAGCCCGGGTGAGAGCGGCTCCGTATCGGGGAAATAGGCGTGCGTGGTGGCGTGGCCCAGGGCGTTGATCTCCGCGACCAGGAAACGCCCGTCTGCCGAGTACTCGCTGCCACTGTGACGGGCCACGAAATCCGGCCCCGAGAGACGTTGTCCGCGCGACTGCCCGAAGGCATCCAGACGTGGCGTGCCGTCGGCCGCGACGCCGAACTCCGTGCTGCGCAACACCGCGCCGCTGACAGGATCGAGCAGGGATTCGCGGAGTTTGCGCCCGGTGAGGGGGTCATGGGCATAGGCGAGCCGCTGCGTGATGGGCGTGGCAGGCGTGGCGAGTGGTACTTCTGTCTTCACCTCGGATGCGTCCAGAAGCCCGATCAGCCAGTTGTTCTCGAGGTTGCTCCACGTGTTGGTGGCCGTGGTGCTCCGCAGCACCGTGCCCGATGCGTCCTTCAGCACGCTTTGCAACTTGCCCACGTTGCCGTGTGCATCGATGCCCTGATAGCTGTTGTCTTCCGTGCCCATGAAGGCGCCGTTCAGATCGCGCTTCGTGACGGTGGTGGAGAGCAGCCGTCGGGCACGGCGCTCGGCAGGTGTGCCGGCCTCCAGGGCCAGAGACTGCCATGTGTTGCGCGTATCGCTGGTCACCACAGCACCCGCGGTGGTGACCAGGGACTGCAGACTGCCCTGCAGACCCGCCTGCCAGTCCTGCGAGAACGTGGCGTCGGTGCGGATACCCGTGTCTTCGCTGCTGGTGCGCGTACTGGCGAAACCGAGGCTGCCGCGTCCGCCCAGGTGATACCGCAGACCGCTGTAGGCGTGGCGTGTGACGTTGAAGCCGCCGATGCCATTGCTCTGCAGCACGCGGGAGACGAGATAGGCGCCCTTCGCCACATCGATGGCCGGATAAACGGCACCCGTTCCGGCGGTATAGACCGCAGGCAGCGCGGGATCCGGCATGGCTGCGTATTCGAAACGCGTCTCGACACCCATGCCATTGCTGAGCGATGCAAGGTAATCAGGCCGCGCGCCCTGGTGCAGGCGCAGTGTCCACGTGCCGGAGGACGCCGCAACCAGCAGATCGGACATGCCGTTACCCGTGACGTCCAGCAGTCGCGGCCCGCGATCCCAGCCATCGCTGGAAATGCCTGTCGCTACCGGGCTGATCAGCGCGGTGGCGTTGCCTGGCAGTGCGCTGGAGAGCATCACCTTCCAGACACCGGCTTCCGGATAGAGAAGGTCTGCGCGCCCGTCGGCGTTGAAGTCCACCACGCGCGTACTCGCCCAGGCTGCATCGCTCACCGACCACGCGGGTCCGTCCGCGCTTTGGCGCAGCGGGCGCGGCGGCTGCAACTCGCCACCTGCGTTGCGCAGCAGGAAAACTTCGCCTGTGGCGTTGGCATGATCGAGCAGGTCCGTGAGCCCGTCGCCGTCCATGTCCAGAAGCCGGGCGTTGAACTCGTCGCCCTTCTGGCGGTTGGTGTAGACGCGCCGCACGTTGATCTGCGCGCCACCCACGGACACCACCTTCACGATCACCCACTTGCCGTTTGCGGTCTGGAGGAAATCGCTGCGCCCGTCGTTGTCCGCATCGAACACATAGGTGCCCGCCAGACCCGCCATGTCCGTCTGCAGTTCGGTGGCAGAGAAACCGTTGTCGGTCAGCAGACGCACCCACACGCGTCCGTTGTTGCGGTAGAGAAGGTCCTGCCGTCCGTCACCATCGACATCGGCGAGCAGGGCCTCCGCGGGATTCATCGCGGGAATGCCGGTATTGATCTGCGTGAAGGCAACGCCCGGCACGCTGACGCTGACAGGAGTGCCGTTCAGCGGGTGCGTGTAACTGAACGCACGACCCGCGGCCGGCACGGACTTCAGGACCCACCAGGTGCCGTTCCGCGCGAGAAGCACATCATCGCGGTTGTCGTCGGGGTTGTAGCGGAGCACGCGTGCGCTCTCGCGACCGGTATCGGCAATGCCCGTGTCGGTTTGCGGCGCCAGCGTCTGCCCGTTGCCGAGCATGAGCTGCCAGGTGCCGGTGTTGCCGTTGGTCTGGAGCATGTCATCGCGGCCGTCGCCGTTGGCATCCAGAACGAGCGGGTTCTTGTCCCAGCCGATGACGGGGTTGCCCGTGTTCTGTGCCGTGGCGGCAAAGCCCGCGCCACCTCCCTGCCAGGTGAAACGGGTGGCCGGAACACAACTGCCGCCGGCGCATTCCGTGACGGTTTCGACGCGGGAGTTGCGCACAGGTTGCGCGAGCGTCGCGTGGTAGCCGATGCGCCACTCGCGGATCTTCGTCTCGCCCGAGTACGCCGCCACCGAGGCAAGCCGGCGCCCCTGACGCAACTGGCCGCCCGCGAAATAGGCCACGGCCACATCGGGACGGGTTTCGTAACTGAAGCGCAGGGAATTCAACGCGAGGCCACTGCCAGCGCCGGCGGCCCCGCTGAAGTTGTAGTCGATGCGCGAAATCAACTGCTCGCCCGAGACGGATGTGTCCCAGGTGTAGGCGATGCGGTTGCCGAAGCGGTCACGCGTGTCGGCGAGTTTCCACTCGATGCTGCGGTCCTGCTGCGTGTAGGTCAGGCTGCGCTGCTGCCCCGTCTCGATGTTGCGGCATATGCCGTCGGCATCGACGAAGAAGTCTCCCGCCGGGGGGCAGCCACCGATGAAGGTGAGGGAGCGCCGCGCGCGTGAATCGGGGGTATGGCCGTATCGCGAGATGCGCCCGGAGCGCTCATGGACTTCGAACCACAGCGGGTTGGCGGCCGCGTTGCTGGTGACGTAAACCCCGGACTCGTCCTGCATGAGCGTGCCCTCGCTGCCGAAGGAGCGCAGGCGGTCGCTGGTGTCGTTCTCGAACCGGTACTCGGCACCATCGGCGCCGTATTGCGCGCCGGCCAGCACCACCAGGCGCTGCCCGTCGAGACAGAAGCGGTCGTTGTCATCGAAGTCGACGGCATCCACCACGCCCTCGCGCGCGAGGGTGGCCGGGCAGCGGTGGATGGCGCCAAGACCCGCGATATCGAAGCCCACGCCCGCGATGCCGTTGCCCGCGTTGCTGTTGTAGGCAAGCGACACAGCGGGGTGCATGCCCTGCACGCCCGGCGGCACCTGCAAGGGGAAGCTCAGGTTCGCGCTGCCGTCGCTACCCACCTCGTGCGAGGCCGCGACGGCGCCCACAGCACCGCGGCTCTGGTCTGCAGCAGGCTCGATCTGCGGCGTGCCGGCCGCGCTGCCGGCGGGCGCTGACTCGACGTTGACGCTGATCGCGCGCGTGACCGTGCCCGAACCGTTTCCGGTGAAGCCCGTCGCGCTCAGCGTCCAGGTGGTACTGCGGGCGGGTGTCACGGCGGTGCTGCCGCTCGCAGGAACCGTCCCGACGCCCTGGTCAAGGCTCACGCCCGTGGCGCCCTCGGTGTTCCAGCTGAGGAAGACCTGCTCGCCCGCCGCTGCCGTGGATACCGAGGCCGAGAAGGCCTGGATGGACACCGGAACCTGCACGCTGAGCGGAAGGTTCGCGGTGTAGGCGCTGCACTCGGCGGCCGCGTTGCAGGCGCGGAGCCGGTACTCGTAGGGCCCCGCAACGGATTGGCTTTCGAGGCGCGAGAGGGCGGTGCCGGAATAGGCAACCGACCAGACACCCCCCGCGAGGCGACGGCGCAGATCGTAGGTGATGGTGCCGGCCCCGCTCGCGGCCGACCAGTTCAGGCTGTAGCGCGCACCGGTGGCAACGGGCGTTTGCGACACCGTGAACGAGGCCGGCCTCGATGGCGCGACGGCGTGGGCGCCGGCCCCCGAAACGAGCTGGAAGAGAACCGCGGAAATGAAAAAACAGACGCGCGCAAAACGGCTATGACGCTGCATGAGAGTGCCCCTCGCTGGCCCGGAGTTGGATCGTCCCTGTCCCAAACATTCCCCTGACTTCCGCGAGCGCTCCGGCTCGCGGCGGCACAAGTGCCGACTCAGGACATCTGGCGCATAGGCTAAGCAGCTCTGACGGCAGGCGTCAACGCCCCTGCACACAAGTCTCCCGGGAGCGCGCAACTGCTCGCCCCGGAGACCCGGTCTTTGCCTCGTCCGCAAGAGGGCACACAATGCGGCACACGCACACCTGCGACACAGGGCCGCAACATGCACGCTCGCGCCTCGATCTGCTGCCGCGCATTTTTCTGCGCTCTCGCGATTTTCGCGTTTTCCCCCAGTGAAGCCGCTGTTCCCGCAGCCTCGGAGGATGAGGCCGAAGCGCAGGACAGCGCAGCCGTCTACGGCATGGAACTGCGTGAGGCGTGGATCCCGATGGCAGACGGCAAGCGTCTCGCGGCGGATCTCTACGTGCCCACGGGCGGTGCTGCCAACGAGCGCTTTCCGGTGCTGCTCGAATACCTCCCCTACCGCAAGACCGAAGCCCGCGGGCGCAACTGGCCGCTCTATTCCTACTTCGTGGCGCGGGGCTACATCGTGGCGCGGGTGGACATCCGCGGCACCGGCAACAGCGAGGGGACGCTGGTCCCGCACGAGTACTCCGACATCGAGCAACAGGACGGTGAAGTGCTGATCGACTGGCTGTCGAAGCAACCGTGGTCCACGGGCAAGGTCGGGATGTTCGGGATCTCCTGGGGTGGCTTCAACGCGATACAGATGGCAGGCCGCAACCCGCCGGCGCTGAAGGCCTTCATCGCCGTGGACGCCACCGACGACCTCTATCAGGAGGACGTGCATTACATCGACGGGATCATGCACCTCGATTCCTGGGAGATGAGCCAGGAGCTCGACAATGCCCGCCCGGGCGCACCGGATTACCGCATCGACGACGCCAATTTCCGCGAGCGCTTCGACACCCCGCCGTGGATGCTCACCTGGAAGCGCCAGCAGCGCGACGGGCCATTCTGGGACCGTGCTTCGTGGCGTGACCGGCAGTCACGCATCACCGTTCCGGGGTACTACATCGGCGGCTGGTACGACGGTTATCGCGACGTGATCCCGCGCGCCCTGGAGCACGCCGGCGGACCGGTGAAGGCGATGATCGGCCCGTGGTCGCACGCCTGGCCGCACGAACCGTATCCGAGGCCCGGCATGGAGTGGCGCCGCGAGGCAGTGCGCTGGTTCGATCACTGGCTGAAGGACATCGACACAGGGATCATGGAGGAGCCACGCTTCGCGGTGTACGTGCGCGACTGGCACCCGCCCGGCCCCTACCTCGACACCGCGCCCGGCCGCTGGCGCTGGGAAGAGGGTTGGCCCATACCGCGCGTCAAGAGCCGTGTATGGCACCTGCGCGTTTCCCACACGCTTGGTGCGACCGTGCGCGTGGGGCGGACGCACAGCTTGCGTTATTCGCCCGGCACGGGCATCGAGGCCGGCGGTCCGGTGATGTGGTGGGGCGATGCTGCGCACGACCAGCGTGCGACGGACGCCTTCAGCCTTGTTTACGACTCGGCACCGCTCACGGAAGAGATGGAAATCCTCGGCATGCCCCATGTGAAGCTGCATGTGAGCGCAGATGCCCCGCGTGCCAACTGGTTCGTGAAGGTCTCCGACGTGGCACCCGATGGCCGCGTGACGCAAGTGGCGGGAGCCGGCTTCAACGGCAACCATCGCCGCTCGGCGCGCGCGCCGGAACTCCTTGTACCCGGCGAAGCGTTCCCGCTGGAAATCGAGTTGCACTTCACCTCGTGGGTGTTCCCCAAAGGGCATCGCATCCGTGTCTCGGTCAGCAACGCACAGTGGCCCATGATGTGGCCATCACCGCACCCCATGACCACCACGCTCGCGATCGGCGGCGAGAACGGCGCACGCGTGCTGCTGCCCGTGGTCGCCCCTGCAAAGCGCCCTGCCCCGGACTTCCTGGCACCGGAGAAGAGTCCGAAGCTGGCGGGATTCGAGCACATCGATGACGGAAATCCCTCGGGATACGGCGAGATTTCGGAGGTGCGCCGCAACCCGCAGACCGGCGAGGTAGTGGCAGTAGCCACCAACTCGGGCGCGCAGAAATTCCCGTGGGGTGAGGAGCGGTATCTGGAGCGCATCGAGCACAGCACCTCGG
The DNA here is from genome assembly GCA_903921135.1 of uncultured Gammaproteobacteria bacterium. Classification (GTDB taxonomy): domain Bacteria; phylum Pseudomonadota; class Gammaproteobacteria; order Pseudomonadales; family UBA5518; genus UBA5518. Next base: position 8,921 of record CAIXOY010000397.1, on the reverse strand, counting down.
AGGCGCACCCGGAGAACACGCGGATGCACGGCACGCACCGCTTGGAGGTAGACCTCAAGAACCGGAAACTGCGCTGGGAGGCGGAACTCGATTTCCGCAGCGACAGCGAGGCGTATCACTACGATTACGTGCGGCGGGTGTTCGAGAACGGGAAGCTGCTACGCGAGAAACGCTGGACGGAGCGGTTCCCGAGGGATCCCTGACAGCTGAACGCGCAGCCGTCGCGCGCATGGCGCGCTCCCACGGATTCACCGTTCGCGCACCATCCTCTGTGGGAGCGGGCCATGCCCGCGACAAACAACCCCGTGGGAGCGGGCCATGCCCGCGACAAGCCCCCACCACACCTGTCAGCGAAACACCTTTATCCACTCCCCCGGCTCCGGCTCCCCCTTCGGGTAATACCCGTTCACCAGACGGAGCATCTCTTCGGGGTAGGGTTTCACAGGGCTCGATTCCGCAAGCTTCGCGAAACTGATGCCCTCCGGCGCCTCGATGTAATGGATCTGGATACCCAGCACCGCATCGCGATCGGTGTTGGTCATGGGGCGGAAACTGCGGATGGCGGAGAGGAACATCGTGTCGTAGAACGGCGCCAGCGCGGCATTGGCCGTGCGCCCGTCAAACACATAGGCGTAGGAGCCGAAATACAGCACCGCCACGCGCCGCGGCGCGGCACCCTGGATCGGCATCAGCGCCGTGAAGCCGTCGATCCCCTCCCCTGCCTTCAGTTCTTCCACCGATTCCAGTGGCTTCATGCCCAGCATCTGGTCGGCGAAATCGCGGGGCGCCAATTCCGGCATCGCGCGCTTCACGCCCATCTGCAGGATGGTGTTGTCGCGATTGGGGCCGGAGAGCACGGTGCTGGCGCGCTTCATCACTTTCCAGCCGGTGGGGAAGGCAACGGTGAAACCCATCTTGCCGTTGTAATAGCGATTGTCGATCACCGCGGCTGCGCGGGGTTCCTCGGTAAATTTCATGCCCTCGACGGCCTCGCGGAAGGCATCCGCGCGCGTCTCGCGGTGAACCCCGTCATCGAGCTTGCCCGCCGCGGCAATCACTTCCTTCAGACGCTCGTCGTTCTCGGGGTGGGTCGAGAACACGCCGTGGTAGGTGGCGGCCTGCTTGCCTTCCTTGCGGGCCTTCACGCGCGCAAAGCTCTCCTGATCCTTCAGGGCACCGAGTATCTCGACCATCGCCTGCGGGTCATAGCCCGTCTTGTGCATGAAGCGGGCACCCTCGCGGTCTGCCTCGAGTTCCATGTCGCGTCCGTAGCCCCGCACCATGGCCGTGCCCGCCATGTTGGCCGCGTCCTGCGTCACGTTGCCCACCGCGCCGCTCCCGGTGCTGATCGCCGCGAGGATGCCCACCACGGCAGAGGCCACGGTGCTGCCCTTGCCCATCCAGTCCTGCCGCGAGGCGTGGCGTTCCGTGACGTGCGCGATCTCGTGGGCCAGCACGCCGGCAAGTTCCGCCTCTGAATCGAGGTAGGCAAGCAGGCCGCGGTTGACGTAGATGTAGCCGCCGGGCGTGGCGAAGGCGTTGATGTCGGGGCTGTCGAGCACCGTGAACGTGTAGTCGATGTCAGGCCGGTCGCTGTTCGCGGCAAGGCTCTCGCCAATCCGGCGCACGTAGTCCACGACCTTCGGGTTGTCGTACGTGCGCATCTTGGCAAGGATGTCCTCATGCATCTTCTTGCCTATCTCGGCCTCTTTTTTCTCTGACATGGCAGAGGCCGCCGGCACACAGGCAAGCAGGCAGAGAGCAAGCAGGATGCGTTTCATTGCGAGGAGAAGAGTTTCTGCAATTGCGCGGCAAGCCCGTCACAGGCTGCGGCCTGCACACGCGCGATGAGCGGCACGGGCACGATCAGCGCGGGCATGTAGGAGGTCCCGGAGGCCTCTGCGCTGATCTGCGCGACGGTGTCCATTTTCTGCAGGTCCCAGACGCTCGCCTCGTAGGTGGAGGAGTCGTCCCAGGTGCCGAAGCCGATGCAGCCGGCACCGCCCGGCCCCACCGCGCAGGAAATGGAGCCCGCCTTGTCGACCGTCTGCGTCTGCCCGTCGACCCACACGATGTAGCGCAGATTCGTCTGCCGCAGGTTCTGCGCGAAGAGCGGTTTCTGCATCAGCGCCTCGAGGCGCTTGATGCTCATCGGCGCGGTGCGGGGTTCGAACCAGGGGTAGAAGCTGTTCATGAACTCGAGTTCAGGCAGCACCTTCGCACCGGCCCGCTCCACGCCATGGCCCACACAGCGGATGAAATCGGGCTCGGTCTCGTAGTCGCTGCTGTGGCGCCGGCCCAGCACAACGACCGCATCACCGCTGCTCACGGAGGCGGAGGTCACGCGCCGCTCGTCGATCTTGGTGGTGGTGCAGCCCGCCAGTGCGATCGCACCGGCGAGCAGGAGAAGCATGGTTGCAGGGGACATGCGCGCTGCGGCTCCGGGGAACAGCCTCGATCGGCCGATCATAAGACGGAACGCCAGCACCGGCTACGGTGACGCGACAGGACTCAGAGAAGCTTTTCGATGGCCGCTTGCAGGTCCTTGTCCTCCGGCGAGGTCATGGAGCCGAAGTGCGCGACCACGTTGCCGTCCTTGTCGACGAGGTACTTGTTGAAGTTCCAGCTGGGCTCCTCGGTCTTCGCGCCGAGTTCGCGGAACAGCGGGTGCGCATCGCTGCCCTTCACGTGGACCTCGGAGTACATGTCGAAGGTGACGCCGTAGTTCACATAACAGACCTTGGCGGTCTCGGTGGCGCTGTCGGCCTCCTGCTTGAAATCGTCACTGGGGAAGCCTGCGACCACCAAACCTTTGTCGCGGTAAGCCTTGTAGAGTTTCTCGAGGCCTTTGAACTGCGGTGTGAAACCGCAATGGCTCGCGGTATTCACGATCAGCATCGGCTTGCCGGCATAGCGCTCGCAGAGATTGACCGTGTCGGTTTTGCCGAGGGGCTTCACGTCCTGATTGAGGAAATCGGGGCAGGCTGCCAGGAGGGGGGCACTGCCGGCGGCAAGGCAAAGGGCGACAAGGCTGCTGCGCATGATGCGTCCTCGGGGTTGGGTGGTGACGAGGCGGATACGCGCCGCAGCAAAGCCGCGGATCAGTGACCGCCGCCCGCCATCTGGAACTTGTGGCCCCAGATGCTCGGCAGCGCGCTCACCGTGGGCGTGTAGCCGTTCCAGTCCATCTTGAGCCCCTCGCAGCCGAATTCCATCGCAAAGCCGCCCGGGGTGAGCATGTAGAACGAGAGCATGCGGTCGTTGGTGTGACGGCCCATGGTGGAGATCACGGGAATGCCCGCGGCCTGCACGCGGTCGAGGCAATAGCCCACCTCGTCCACGCTCTTCACCTCGAGCATCGTGTGCACGCAGCCCGTGGGGTTTTCGCCCGGCTCCTCGTAGAGCGCGAGGCTGTGGTGACGCGGGTTGTCGACATGCATGAAGTACAGCCCCTGCCCCGGATCTGCCGGATCGGGGTTGAAGTGGAAATGCATGTAATCGGTGTCGCCGAAACCCAGCACTTCGCGATAGAAACGACGGGTTTCCTGCAGGTTCTTCACCGGCACCACGAGGTGGCCGAAGCCCATGTTGCCGTTGAAGCCGGTCTCGAAGGCGGGAATGCCGCAGGGAGAGATGAACTTCGCGTAGTCGAGATCGGCGCCGTGGTAGAGCTCCACGGTGGCGCCGGCAGGATCACTGAAGCGGACGACGGCGCGCACCCGACGGGCGCGGGCCTCGGCGGCATCGAGCAATTCCCAGGCAACGCCCGCCGCGGTGAGTTCGTCCAGCGCATCGTCGAATTCCTCGGGCCCCGCGAGTTCCCAACCCGCGCAGAGCAGCCGGTCTGCAGCACCCGGAATGATGGCGAAACGGAAGGGACGCTCGTCCATCTTGAGGTAGACGTTGCCGTCATCGGGCATGGTGGGCGCGAGCATCATGCCGAGGATCGCGGTGCCGTACTCGCGCCAGCGCGCGATGTCGGTGGATGCGATGCGCAGGTATCCCAGGCTTTTCACGTTCATGCGTCGATGTCTCCGGCGTTCGTGGGCAGGGCCGCAAGGTAGCGTGCCGGGGGAGCGCTGACAATCCGCCGCAGCGATACGGCAGGCGTGTCGGGAGGCGCCGCCCCACCCCGCCGGGGAATGGCACAGCGCCAGCGATGCGCGCATCCTTGCGCCGCACCCGAAGGACACCGTCTCATGCACAAAGACCTCTCGCATCCCGCGCGCGCAACCCGGCTGGTGAGCGCAGGGCGCCCCACGGAGCCGGGGTCCGCGCTGAACGTTCCACTGGTGCCCGCCTCGAACTTCATCATCGGCGGCAAGCACGAGTACGCGCGCGACGACGGCACCCCGACGTGGGAGGCACTCGAGGAGATCGTGGGCGGGCTCGAATCCGGACAAGCGGTGGCCTTTGCCTCGGGGATGGCGGCCATCGCCGCGGTCTTCGATCAGCTGCACACGGGCAGCGTGGTGGCCCTGCCCGATGACTGCTACCAGGGCGTCGCGGGGCTGGCTGCGGCCGGTGCGGAGCGCGGACGCTGGCGCGTGCAGCGCATCGCTGTGGACGACACGGCAGGCTGGATCGCGGCCTGTGCCACGGCGGATCTGGTGTGGCTGGAATCACCCTCCAACCCGCTGCTCACGGTGGCCGATCTGCAGGCGATATGCGCCGCGCCGCGCAAGGCGGGAACCTTTGTGGCGGTCGACAGCACGCTCGCCACGCCGCTCAACCAGCGGCCGCTGGAGATGGGCGCCTCGGTGTCCATACAGTCGGCCACAAAATTCATTGGCGGGCATTCGGATCTGCTGGCGGGTGTCGCCTCGACGCAACACGAAACCCTGCTGAAGGCGTTGCGGCACGCAAGGGAACTGATGGGTGCCACGCCCGGCACGCTGGAAGCCTTCCTCGCGGTGCGCGGCGTGCGTACGCTCGCGCTGCGGCTCGAGCGCGCGCAGCAGTCAGCGATGACACTGGCCGAACGCCTGGTGCAGCACCCGCAGGTCACACGGGTTCGCTACCCGGGCCTGCCATCACATCCCACTCACGCCGTCGCCCGGCGGGTGCTCGCGGGCTTCGGCACGCTGATTTCCTTCGACCTGCGAGGCGATGCGGCACTGGCCGATCGCAGCTGCCGCAACACGCGGATCATCCACCACGCAACCAGTTTCGGGGCGGTGGAATCGACGATGGAGCGACGCGCCGCCGTGCCCGGGCAGGGGCATCTCCCGCCAACGTTGCTGCGTCTCAGCGTGGGGATCGAAGACGTGGAGGATCTGTGGCGCGATCTGGATCAGGCAATACGCGCAGCTGCGGGTTGAGGCCACGCGGCGGGGTTCAGTGCGTCGCGCCGCTCCAGTCGATCCAGCCCGCCTGCGCCGAGAGCAGGATGAACGCGCCGAAGGCGATGCGGTACCACGCGAAGGGCGCGTAGGAGTGCGCCGCGATGAAGGCGAGCAGCGCGCGCACTGTGAGCCGCGCCACCACGAAAGCCGTAACAAAGCCCAGCGCGAACACGGGCAGGTCGGCGGCACCGAAGAGTTCGCGGTACTTCCATCCGGAATACACCGCCGCGCCTGCCATCGTGGGCATCGCCAGCCAGAACGAGAACTCGGTGGCCGCCTGCCGCGAGAGCCCCGCCAGCAAGCCGCCGATGATCGTGGCCGCTGCACGCGAAGTACCCGGCACCAGCGCCAGACACTGCGCGCAACCCACCGCCAGCGCATGCGTCCAGCGCAGCTCGTCCATCGTCTCTGCCGTCACGGCGTGCGGACGCCGTTCTGCCCACAGCATCACCACGCCGCCCACCACGAGCGCCGCTGCCACGGTGAGAGGGTTGAAGAGCCACGCATGTATCAGGTCGGAGAACAGCACCCCCGCCACCGCAGCCGGGAAGAAGGCAAGCAGCACGTTGCCGGTAAAACGCTGCGCCGGGCGCTCCCGCGGCAAACCCAGCAGCAGCGCGAGAATGCGGGCACGGTACTCCCACACGACGGCCAGGATCGCGCCGAACTGGATGATGATGTTGAAGGCCTGCGCCCGCGCGCCGCCGAAGCCGAGCAGATCAGCGGCGATGATCTGGTGGCCGGTGCTCGAGACCGGAAGGAACTCGGTGAGTCCCTCCACGATCCCGAGAATCAGGGCCTGCAGCGCAGTCCACGCGTCCACGTTGCCTGCCGCCTCAGCGCATGAAGGCCTGGCCACCATCGAGTGGCATGGAGTGCCCCGTCAGGTAGCGCGAGTCCTCGCAGCACAGGAACACCACCGCGCGGCCGATGTCTTTCTCGCAATCGCCCACGTAGCCGAGCGGGATGGTCTTGAAGAACTCCGATGACTCCTCGGGGCGCGAGGCGATCCAGCCGTCCATCGCCGGCGACATGGCGAGCGGCAGCACGCAGTTCACACGGATGCCGTCCGTGCCCCACTCGCAGGCGGCCGCGCGGGTGAGCGCGCGGATCGCTTCCTTGGCCGCGGCGTAAGCGCCGTAGCCGATCGGATCCCAGCGGATGGCCGAGGAAGAGCCCATGTTGACGATGCAGCCACCACCCTTGAGATAGGGATGACAGGCACGCATGAAACGCAGCGTGGCGAGCGGGCCGGAATCCATGCCCTCCTGGTACTGCGACTCGGTGATCTGCAGCAGGTGACCGAGCGGCACCACCTGCGCGTTGTTGATGAGAATATCGACGGTGCCGAATTTCTCGACCGTGGCTTTCACGCAGCGCTCGATGTCCTCGGCCACCATGACGTCACACACGATGGGCTCGGCGACGCCGCCCCGGGCACGTATCTCGGCGCAGGCATCGAGGAGCTTGCCCTCGGTGCGCCCCACCACTGCGATGCGAGCGCCTTCCGCCGCCAACGCCAGCGCTATACCGCGCCCCACACCCTGCCCTGCGCCCGTTACCAGCGCCACCTTTCCGTCGACCTTGCCCATCGGGATTCCTCCGGTTTCGTTATTGCCATGCTCCGCGGTCGCGAGCCGCCGCGAGTCTACACGCCGTCGCTCAGGCGAGCGACGCCACGCTCTTCAGGATCAGGCGCACCAGCGCGCTCTGGCGGCTGATGCCGGTCTTGGTGAACACCGAGCGCAGGTGCGCGCGCGCCGTGTTGCGGCTCATGCCGAGCGCGGAGGCGACCTCGTCGAGGTTCAGGCCGTTCGAGAGACGGAGCGCGAGCTGGGCCTCGGTGGGTGTGAAGCCGAAGAGCTTCGACAGCACCGCCACGGGCGCCTCGGACTGCTCCTCGGGATCGCTGATGAAGACCGCAAGACCGGGCAACTCGGATGCTTCGGATTCGGGCTGGGAAGGCAGCGGACGCACGATCAGGCCGAGGTCTGCACGACCGGAAGGCCGCGTGATGCGCAGCGCCTGTACCACGCCGGGCCGGCCAGCCCTGCGTTCGGCGAGCAACTCGTTGGTGAGCCGGCGCAACTCCGCTGCCTCGCGGGGGGAGTGGACGCGCAGGGTGCCGTTTTCGACCCAGATGCCGTCGCGGCGGGCGAGGAGTTGTGCGGCCATCTGGTTGGCACCCGACACCACACCCTTGCCATCGAGGATCACGGCCCCCACCGCGAGGTGCTCCACGGCGCCGGCGTAGAGCGCACGCTCGGATTCGGTACGGTGCAAACGCAGGTGAATGCGGATCGCGCGTTCGAGGTGTGGCAGCAGTGCCGCACAGAGGCGCTTTTCGGTCTTGCCGAAGGTACGCGCGCCGCGTGAGCGCGCGATGCGCAGCCGCGCCTCGGGCCCGCCATCGATACGGATGTCCGCCCCCAGGCTGTCCCACAGGCCTCCCGGGGCCATGCACAGCCGGTAGAGCTCTGTCTGCTCGAATGTCTCGAGCGGCACGATCTCGTGCAGGGCAACGACCTCGCCGGGTGGCAGGGCCACGAAGGGATCCGCCATGAAGAGCCCGTCGCGGTAGCGCGCGATGCCCTCGCTCGAGCCACCGTGGGTAAGGATCAGGCCGGCGCGGTCGTTCTCGCGAGGGCGTAGCACCAGCGTGGTGGCAACCGCATCGAGCTCGGTTTTCAGGCGCGAGAGGAAGCCGGACCACGGGCTGGTCTCGAGGGGCCCCTCGTAAATGAGTCCCACCAGCTCGCTGAAGCGATCGTCCACCGTCATACGCAGTGCCCGCAGCCAGGATCCCGAAACGTCGGGCGCATTGTGCCGCACCAGGGGCGACTGCGGGCAGCCGTTGTTGCGATGCTATAGTCCGGCGCCCTTGCCGGAAGGCTCAGCTCATGCCCATTGCCATCACCCGGGGTATCAGCCCCCGCTTCGCCGAGTGCGAACTGACGCATCTCGGGCGCACGCCCATCGACATGGAGCAGGCCGAGCGTGAACACGCCGCCTACGTGCTGGCATTGCGCGGGCTCGGACTCGATGTCATCACCTTGCCTGCGGCAGCCGATCTGCCCGACTGCGTCTTCGTGGAAGACGCTGCCGTAGTGCTGCCGGAATGCGCCGTGATCACACGTCCGGGGGCGGCATCGCGGCGCGCGGAAACCGCTGCCGTGGCGCTCGCGCTGCAGCCGTGGCGACAGCTGCTGCATATCCGCGAGCCCGGCACGCTGGACGGCGGCGATGTGCTGGTGCTCGACAAACACATACTCGTGGGCGCTGGCGGACGCAGCAATGCCGAGGGCATCGCGCAACTGGGAGAACTCCTCGCGCCGTGGGAGTACCGCGTCGAGGCAGTGCCCTTGCGTGGCTGCCTGCACCTCAAGAGCGCCGTCACGCAGGTGTCGGAGGACACGGTGCTGCTGAACCCGGCATGGGTGGAACCCGGGCTCTTCGCGGGCTGGCGCTGCATCGGGGTGGATCCCTCCGAACCGGATGCGGCGAACGCGCTTCTGATCGGCGCGCAGTTGATCTACGCACGCCACCATGTGCGCACACGGGAGCGCTTGATCGCCG
>CAIXOY010000396.1 GCA_903921135.1 uncultured Gammaproteobacteria bacterium | reverse complement strand
GGAATCCTCGCGCCCGAAGACCAGCGCGATCTGTTCGTCCGGCCGGGACGACGCGAGCAAACCACCCAGGCCGCGCGGTGAAAGTTGAGGCAACTGGATGCGACGCTCGCGCGCACTGGTGCCGATCACCAGCGTGCAGTCGGCCACCGCCTCTGCAAGGTCCTGCGTGACCACTGCGGTATCGAGCAGGTCTGCGGCCTGCACGGCCCGCCAGGTTGCCTCGGGGTGCGGAAACGCGACCTCCGGGCCTGCCAGATAGAGCCGGGTGAGTCCCATGTTCTTCATCGCGCGGGCGGCACCGCCGATGTTCCCCGCATGCGATGTGCCCACAAGCACGACACGAACGCGCTCGAGCATCTGAAGCGAGGGGGCTGCGGTATTCGGGTCCATCGTGAGGCCTGCGAGGGAAGACCGCGAGTCTAGCAAAGGCCCGCGGGGTGGTCTGCTATACTCCGCCGCCGCTCGCGACCCGACCCCTATTCCGGAGACTCCGCACGATGCACCCAATGGTGAACGTGGCCCTTGCCGCCGCGCGCAAGGCGGGCGAAATCATCGTCCGCGCTGCCGACAGAATCGATCTGGTCGAGGTTCGCCGCAAGAGCGGCAGCGACTACGTTACCGAGGTAGACGTCGCCGCCGAACGCGAGATCATCTTTCATCTCCGCAAGGCCTACCCCGATCATGAGTTCCTTGCCGAGGAAGGCACCGCGGGATCCCCGCCCACAGGCAGCAGCCCGTACCGCTGGCTCATAGACCCGCTTGACGGCACCACAAACTTCTCGCGCGGCATACCGCATTTCGCGGTATCGATCGCCTGCCTGAAAGAAGGTCGCATCGAGCACGCGGTGGTGGTGGATCCGGTGCGGCGCGAGGAGTTCACGGCCACGCGCGGCGCCGGCGCGCAACTGAACGGCAAGCGGCTGCGCGTGACAACGCGTGGGCTGACCCAGGATGCCTTGCTGGCCACAGGCATCCCCTTCCGTGGGTCATCGAATGCGCTGATGTCTCCCTATATGGATACGCTGCAACAGCTGGCCGAGCGCACCGCAGGCATACGGCGCGCAGGCGTGGCGGCTCTGGACCTCGCCTACGTGGCGGCAGGGCGCTTCGAAGGCTTCTGGGAAATCGGGTTGCAGCCCTGGGACATCGCGGCCGGCGCCCTGCTGGTGCAGGAGGCCGGTGGTCTGGTGAGTGACTTCGAGGGTGGCAACGATTGGCTGGAAAGCGGCGACATCGTTGCCTCCAACCCCAAGTGCCTGAAGCCGATGCTCCAGGTCATCAGGCCGCTACTCGGCGCGGCAGCGCGCAAGGCTATGCAGGAGGCTCAGGGCGCGTCCTGAGCGGTCCTCTCGTCCTTCACAGGCAGCATCAGGTCAGCGCGGTCCAGACCGAGCCACAGCGCGCAACTGGTAGCGACGTAGATAGAGGAATAGGTACCTACGATGATGCCGATGGTGAGCGTCGTCGAGAACCCGCGCAGCGTATCCCCACCAAAGACCAGCAGGGCAAGAACCGCGATCAGGGTAACGCCCGAGGTCATCAACGTTCGGCCCAATGTCTCGTTCAGGGAGGCATTGCTGATCGCGAAGCGGTCCGTGCGACGCATCTTGCGGAAGTTTTCCCGCAAGCGGTCATAGACCACCACGGTGTCGTTGATGGAGTAGCCGATCAGCGCAAGTGTTGCAGC
>CAIXOY010000395.1 GCA_903921135.1 uncultured Gammaproteobacteria bacterium | reverse complement strand
CTGCGCAGACCCTGCAGGCGCCCCTGCAGCGCACCCGCATCGGCACAGGCCGTCACCACCACAAATCGGTCACCTGCGTAACGGCACAGGATGTCGCTCTCGTGCAGGAATTCCCGCTTCAGCAGCGCGGCCACGCGGTTCAGGCACTGGTCGGTGGCAGCGCGGCCGTGCGCATTGCCGAGGTTGCCGAAATGGTCGAGGTCGATCATGGCGACCGCCAGCATGCGGTTCTCGCGGCGGGCATCGGCGCGCAACACCGGAAAGCGCGCCTCCAGCACGCGACGGTTGCAGAGCCCGGTAAGGGAATCGTTGGTCGCGAGCGATTGCAGCATCTCGTTGGCGCGCTGCAGTTCCTGCGTGCGGGCCATGACCTGGGACTCGAGCTGTTCACGCGTGGTCGCCGCGAGCCGCATGTTGTGCTCGAGCTCCTGGCGCAGGAGCCCGATCTCGTCCGTGGCCGCCGCACCCGGCAGGCCCGGGCCGTCCGTGCTCGCGCGCTGCGCGGCGAGATCGCGGGCCAGCTGCTCGAGCGGTGCGGTGATGCGCCAGGCCGCACGGTCGGCGAGCAGGGCCATCGCCGCCATCGCGATCGCCAGCATCACGAACACCACGAGGTATTCCCGGTTGAAGGCGCCCAGCACGCCCGAATAGCTGATCAGCGCATCCACCGTCCAGCCGTTGGGAAGCGTGGCGCGGCGCGCCAGGAACTCCCGCTCGCCGGCAGGCGTGAGGTAAGACACGGTTCCGGGCGCGTAGGGCCGGTCACGCAGGTAACGGCCTATTGCCGAGAGCGGCTCGAAACCGAGTTCCTTGCTCGCACTCAGCACCTGCCCGCGCGCATCGCACAGGATGATGAGCGGCGTCTCGCCGTTCACCTCCACGCCCGCGGAGCGGGGAATCGCCGACAGGTCCAACGAACCCTCGACGATGCCCACGGCTGGGCCCGTCGGCCCGTGCCGGAACGCGCGGGCGATGGCCACGATGGCGTCCGAGCCGAAACCGCGGCCCACGAACACGTCCGACACGAACACACCCTCGCGCTGCATCGCCTTGCGGAAGTACTCGCGGTCGGCGACGGAAGAGGCCGGAGCGCCCGCCATTCGCTCGGCAGGAGAGCCCGCAATCAGCAGGCCGCTCGCGTCCGCCCCCAGCATCGTGAGGAAGCCAGCGTTAAGGCGGTGCGTCTCGTCGAGCATCGGTTGCAGCAAGGTGTCCCGGTCAGTGCTGCGCGACAGCATTTCGGCCAGCATGGAAATGCCGCGGCTGTGCGAGTCGATATGGCCCTCAACACGGCGCGCCATGCCACGGGCCACCTCGTCCAGGCTGCCGTTCACCAGCATCTCCTGGTAACTCAGCAGCCGTGCGCTCACCAGCAGCGTGGAACTCACCGTGACCAGTACGGAAACCGCGAGGATCGCGTAGACCAACCGCGGGCGAAGCCCAAGGTTCAGCATCGGCTGCTGCGTCCACGGCCCGTGCAGGCGCGGCCCCAGCACCAACAGCAACACGGCGGCCAGCGCGCCATAAGACAGTCCGTTGAAGAGCTGCTTCACGCCGATGACCATCATGTGCTCGAGCGGCACCGGGCCGATGCGCAACCGCACCAGCAGCATCGCGAGCGGCATGCCGATCAGTAACCAGAAGAGCGCAACGCCATGGAACACGCGCAGGCCGCGCCCGCGCAGCCACGCCACCACCATGGCCTCGAGCCCGAAGACGATGAAGCCGTTGGGATGACCCCAGTGCCACGTAAAGGGAATCACGGTGATCAGCGCCGCCACCAGGCTCCACGCAGGGCCAAGGCGTGCCGCAACGATGATGTAAGCGAGGTTGCCCACCACGAGCGAGGTGCCCGCAGCCAGCGGGATCTCGAACACGTTCAGCAGAAAGCCGATCAGGCCCAGCGAAACGGCAAACGCGGCGCGCGAACGCGTCAGGGAAGCGGCATTCATTGCAAACGGGTACCGCGCTGGGCGAGCACCGCGGCCGGTGCGCCGAAGGTCTCGGGGCTCGCGGCCTCCCAGTACATCTTGAACACGCGGTGCTCGGGCATGCCGCCGTCACGCAGGATGTTGGGCGGAAGCCACAGGTGCAGCGAGGAGAGCGAGCGCACCTCGGTGGCGCTGATGCGGCGGATGATGTGCTCCGGCCCCAACTCCGAGGGATGCGTGAGGCCGGCCGCGGCCAGCAGTTCGTTCAGCGCGGCGAGCGTGTTCTGGTGGAAGTTGAGCACACGCGTGGCCTTGTCGGCGGGATCCAGCGCGCGGTAGCGCTTCGGGTCCTGCGTGGTGACCCCGGTGGGGCAATGCCCCGTGTGACAGGTCTGCGCCTGCAGGCAGCCCAGCGCGAACATGAAGCCGCGCGCCGCGTTGCACCAGTCCGCGCCCAGCGCGCCGGCCCGGGCGATATCGAAGGCCGTGATGATCTTGCCCGCCGCCGCCAGCCGGATCTGCGGCCTGAGCCCCGCTGCCACCAGCGTGTTCTG
>CAIXOY010000394.1 GCA_903921135.1 uncultured Gammaproteobacteria bacterium | reverse complement strand
GTGGGAGCGGGCCATGCCCGCGACCTCCCACAACCCAGCTCGCATTTCCCCGTGGGAGCGGGCCATGCTCGCGACCTCCCAAATTGCCCCTCCGCGCCCGCGCCCGTATGATTCCCTGCTGTTCAACGGGGACCTCGCCCACATGCTTTCGCTCGCCTTCGGCCTGCAGTTCCAAGACCTCTACGCGCGCGATGGCCTGCATCGTCTGGACGCCGCTTTCCTCGCGCATCTCGACGCAGCCGACCCTGCGCTGCGGGACACGCTGGCAGCAGCGCGCGCAGAGCCAGACAGCCTCGCCCGCAAGGCCGAATCAGAGCTCCTGATCGCGCTGGCCTCGCATCTCGAAGACTTCATCGCCCGGCTCTTCGGCATAGAGTCCGAAGCGCAGGCGCTTGCCGCGAGCCACCACGCGCTCGCCCCGCTTTACACCGTGAAACGTCTTTTCGTGCAGCGCTTCGCGCTCACGAAAATCAAGGACGCCGATCTCGCGGGCTTCGATGCGGATGCCGCGCGCGCGCAACTCGGCGCCGCCGCTGAGACCGAACTCGGCTTTGCGCAGACCGTTCTGGAGTGGCAGAAGGACGAAGCCGCCAACGCTGCCATGCTCGACGCAGCCGCACGCTACGCCGCATGGGCAGCCGGCACCGAGGCAGGCCGCGCACGCCACGGCCAGGGCGTGCTCTTCAAGGCCCCGAAAAAACTCGATCACCAGAACCTGGTGCCGCTGCACACCGAGGAAACACTCGGCTTCACGCGTCATAGCCTTGAGCACCTGCGCCGGCGCGAAGGCTTCGCACTCACCGATCAGGGCACCGACCTCACCGGCGCGCTCGACGAAGCGAATTACTGCATCTGGTGCCACGAGCAGGGCCGCGATTCCTGCTCCACCGGCCTGCGCGAAAAAGCCCCCAAAGGCTCGCCAGCGAACAGCGCGCCCTTCCGCAAGAGCCCCTTCGGCGTGACGCTCGCCGGCTGCCCGCTGGAAGAAAAAATCTCCGAGTTCCATCTGGTCAAAACCCGCGGCGAACCACTTGCCGCGCTCGCGATGATCGTGGTCGACAACCCGATGGCCGCCGCCACCGGGCACCGCATCTGCAACGACTGCATGAAGTCCTGCATCTACCAGAAGCAAGACCCGGTCAACATCCCGCAAGCCGAGACGCGCACGCTGAAAGACGTGCTGGAACTGCCGTGGGGCTTCGAGATCTACTCGCTGCTCACGCGCTGGAACCCGCTGAACATACGCCGCCCGGTGCCGCTGCCCGACAGCGGCCGCAAGGTGCTGGTGGTGGGTCTGGGGCCCGCCGGTTTCACACTCGCGCACCACCTGATGAACGACGGCCATACGGTGCTTGGCATCGACGGGCTCAAGATCGAGCCGCTCGCCCCGGAACTCTCGGGTGTGGACGGCGCCACGCGGGTGCCCTTCGCGCCCGTGCACCGCATCGAGGATCTGCGCGAGCCGCTGGACGCACGCGTGATGGCCGGCTTCGGCGGCGTGGCCGAGTACGGCATCACGGTGCGCTGGGACAAGAACTTCCTGAAGCTGGTGCGCTTGCTGGTCGAGCGCCGCGCGCAATTCGGGATGTTCGGCGGCGTACGCTTCGGCGGCACGCTCACCGCAGACGACGCCTGGCGCATGGGCTTCGACCACATCGCGCTGTGCATCGGCGCGGGCGGCCCCACCGTGCTCGACATCCCGAACGGCCTCGCACGCGGCGTGCGCGCGGCATCGGATTTCCTGATGGCGCTGCAGCTGACGGGTGCGGCCAAGGAAGACTCCATCGCCAACATGCAACTGCGCTTGCCTGTCGTGGTGATCGGCGGAGGTCTGACCGCCATCGACACCGCCACCGAATCGCTCGCCTATTACGTGGTGCAGGTCGAGAAATTCCTTGCCCGCTACGAGGCACTCGCGAAGGCGGGCAGCGAAGAATCCGTGCGCGCCGGCTGGGACGACTACGAGCGCGAGATCGCCGAGGAATTCCTCGCCCACGCACGTGCCATCCGTCAGGAGCGCGCGCAGGCCGCAGCGCAAGGGCGTGAGGCGCGCATCGTCGAGATGCTGCGCCACTGGGGCGGTGTCACCATCGCTTACAGGCGCAAGCTCGTCGACAGCCCCTCGTACACGCTGAACCACGAGGAGGTCGAGAAAGCACTCGAGGAAGGCATCTGGTTCGGCGAGGAGCTGAGCCCCACCGGCGTCGATGTTGATCACTACGGCGCCGCCCGCGGTATCCGCCTGAAGAACGCGAAGACGGGCACCGAGCACTGGTTCCCGGCGCGCACCGTTTTTGTTGCGGCGGGCACGCAGCCCAACACCGTACTCGCGCGCGAATTCCCCGGCAGCTATGCGCTGGACGGCAAGTACTTCGCCGCGGTCGACGAGCAGGGCAACCCGGTCAAGCCCGAGAAAAGCGCCGCCAAACCCGCCGTGGCGCAGGTGCTGATGAAGCGCGAGGACGACGGACGCTCCATCAGTTACTTCGGGGATGTGCATCCGAGTTATTTCGGCAACGTGGTGAAAGCCATGGCCTCGGCCAAGCAGGGCTATCCGGTGGTCTCGCGCGTGCTGGCAGGCCGCGCGCCGGAACAGGCAGGGAATGGTCCGGATTTCCTCGCCTCCTTCGGCAACCGTTTGCTCGCCACCGTGCACCACGTGGAGCGCCTCACGCCCACCATCGTCGAGGTGGTGGTGCGCGCACCGCTCGCCGCGGCGCGCTTCCAGCCCGGGCAGTTCTACCGCCTGCAGAACTTCGAGACCCGCGCCCCCGAGGCGCAGGGCACACGTCTGCAAATGGAAGGTCTCGCGATGACGGGCGCCTGGGTGGACCGGGAGAAAGGCCTGGTGTCCGTGATTGCGCTGGAGATGGGCGGTTCCAGCAATCTCTGCGCGATGCTGCAACCCGGCGAGCCTGTGGTGCTGATGGGCCCCACCGGCGCGCCCACCGAGATCGAACCGAACGAGACCGTGATGCTGTGCGGCGGCGGGCTCGGGAACGCGGTGCTGTTCTCGATCGGCGCGGCCTTCCGCGCGGCAGGCTCGAAGGTGCTCTACTTCGCGGGCTACAAGAAAGTGCAGGACCGCTACAAGGTGGCCGAGATCGAAGCCGCGGCCGACATCATCGTCTGGTGCTGCGACGAGCAACCCGGCTTCGCGCCCACACGGCCGCAGGATCGCAGCTTCGTCGGCAACATCGTGCAGGCCATGGACAGCTACGCCGAGGGGCGCTTGGGTGAGGTGACGATTCCGCTCGAAGAAGTCGACCGCATCATCGCGATCGGCTCTGACCGCATGATGGCCGCGGTGGGCCGTGCGCGGCACGAGGTGCTGAAGCCGCGCCTCAAACCGCACCACTTTGCCGTGGGCTCCATCAACTCGCCCATGCAGTGCATGATGAAAGAGATCTGCGCGCAGTGCCTGCAGCCGCACAAGGATCCCGTCACCGGCGAGACGAGCTACGTCTTCTCCTGCTTCAACCAGGACCAGGAGCTCGACAAGGTCGACTGGAAGGTGCTGAACGAGCGCCTGCGCCAGAACTCGCTCGGCGAGAAGTTGACGGCGGGCTGGCTGAAGCACTGTCTGCCGGAGGCGCGCGCCAGCCGGGACTTCGTCTGAGGGCGTGCCCGGCGCGGCTCAACCCGAGGCGGGCTTGGCGCGCGCCACGAAACGGTCAAGCGCGTTGGCGAAAGCCTGCCTGTCGCGCTGATCAAGCGCGGCAGGGCCGCCGGTGTGCGCACCGCTCGCACGCATCGTGTCGAGGAAATCCCGCATGTTGAGCCGCTGGCGGATGTTCTCCCGCGTATAGAGCTCACCGCGCGGATTGAGCGCAGTAGCGCCCTTGTCGATCACCTCCGCGGCCAGCGGGATATCCGCCGTTACGACCAGATCCCCGGGCTCGCAGCGCCGCACGATTTCGTTGTCGGCAATATCGAAACCCTGCGCCACCTGCACCGCCTGCAGGAAGGGGCTGCGCGGCACGGGCACCGGCTGGTTGGCCACAAAAGCGACCTGCACCTGCGCACGCTCCGCGACGCGGAACAGGATGTCCTTGATGACCCGCGGGCAGGCGTCGGCGTCTACCCAGATGCGCACGCGGCTCAGGCCTGCTTCGAGGGATCGTCCAGTTCCGCGGGCGCCGCGCTGCCCGCGAAGACCACCTTGGCGATGCCCTCCGCGAGGTCGAACACCTGCGTGGAGGTGCAATGGAACGCCGAGGCCGAGATCTTCCACTCGCCGTCGATCTTCAGGTACTCGTCCTGGTAGAAACCGCCCAGCTGCGTGACGTTGCGGTCGCGCGTGTTGATCATGAAGTAGTACAGGCCCCACGTGGCCTCGGCGCGGGTGGCGTCGAGCACGCGCACCTGCGGATTCTGCGCGTGGTGCATCTCGACGATGTGCTCCTGGCAGGCGAGCTGGGAGAAAATCGCCACCATGTCGGCCGCCGAACTGAACTGCCCGATACGGCCGTAGTCGAGCCGGATCTCGCCGGGCGCGAAGCAGGAGAGCACCTCGGCGGGACGCTTCTGGTCACAGGCGAAAAAGTAGCGGTGCTTCAGTTGCTGGATCGCCTCGATGTCCTCGAGACGGGTGATGCGATGCTCAAGCGATGCCGTCATGTTCAACCCCCTTGCCATACTTAGAAGCGGGCCATGCCCGCGACTGTACCCGTCCACCCGTGGGAGCGGACCATGCCCGCGACTCTTTGCTAGGCCTTCTTCAGCAACTGCGGCCCAAGCGTCTGCACCATCTCCCGTATCCCGTCCTTCCAGTCCACCTCCGTGGGGCCGGCGATGGCATGCAGCTTCGTGGTATCGATCTGCAGACTGCCGAAGCCCTTGGGGTTTTCCTTGAACACCGGCTGGAAGCCGGTGAGCTCCGAGAGGTAGGCGCACCACTCCTCGATGCTCACCGCCTGCGAACCGCCGAAATTCACCACGGTGCCGGCCGTGCTCGCCGCCGCCAGCAGTGCGGGGATCTTGGCCAGGCAGTCGCGTTCGTGCAGCGGGTTGTAGACGTTGGGGCGATCGGGGTGGAGTTCGATCGGCACGCCGTGCTGCATCATCATCACGTGGTACCAAGGCCAGCCACCGTTGTTGCCGTAGGGCACGCTGAGACGCGCGATGGTGGTAGGGATGCCGAACTCGCTCGCCGTGAAGCGCGCCACTGTCTCGGCGGCGATCTTGGCGATGCTGTAGGTGGGATACATCGAACGATGGTTGTCGCCGAGCGGGGAGTCCTCGCGGCGGGGTTCGTGACCGGCGTACTCGTACACAGCCGTGGACGAGAAATGCAGGAAGCCCTTCACGCCGCGCGTGCGCAGCATCAGGCGCCCCACGCCGCCCGCGTTGGCGCGCAGGTCGTAATCGAAATCACCGCTCTTCACCACGGCCAGGTTCAGCACGTAATCGAGATCCTGCGGCACTTGCTCCAGAGAGCCGTCAGCGAGATCCGTCGCGATGGTATGCGCACCCAGCGCCTCGATGGAGGCGCGGTCCTCGACCTTGGAGAATCGCGCCAGCGTGAACACCTCGTTCACCGGCGCGAGAGCCGCGACCAGCGGCCGCGCGACCTGCCCCGTGGGGCCCGTGATCAGGATCCGTTTACCCGTCAGCATCTGCCTTACCTCTTTATCGTGATCGTGAATGGCTGTACGCAGACAGCCGCATCGGAGAACCGGCCCGCATTGTAGGCGCCAGCGGCTGGCATGGGCAGCCACCCGGCGCCACCGTGCTCGCGTACACTTCCCACCGCGCCGCACACGAGGACCCGATGGATCTGTTCACCTGGATAGCCCGCCTGCTGGGAGGCCTGCTCGCGCTCGGCCTGCTCGTCTTCAGCATCGCCAGCGCCGCCGTGATAGGCGCGGGCGTGTTCATCGTCGGCATCCTGCTCGCACTCTTCGCGGGTCGCGGGCGCGGCCCCTGGCGCATGGTCATGCGTGACAGCAGCGCCGCACGCCAGACCTTCTTCGAAACCGCCTTCACGCTGATGGGCCACGTCGCCAAGAGTGACGGCCGCGTGAGCGAGCAGGAAGTCGCGCTCACCGAACAACTCATGACGCGCCTCGGCCTCACGGCGGAGCACCGCCAGGAAGCGATCGCGCTCTTCAAACGTGGCACAGCGCCCGGCTTCGACCTCGACGCGCAACTGCGCGAGTTCTCGCTGCACTGCGGCACGCACCCGAACCTGCGCCAGATGCTGATGGTTTTCCTGTTCAACACCGCGATCGCCGACGGCGCGATCTCCGCGAACGAGCATGCTCTGCTGCAACGCATCGCGCTGGCCGCGGGATTCTCGGAGCCGCAGTTCGAGCAACTGCTGCGGATGTTCACCGCACAGGAGCAGTTTTCGGGAGCCGCCGGAGGCCGTGGCGGCACACCCCGGCCCGATGCGCTGGCGCAGGCCTATGCCGCGCTCGGCGTGGATGCCGGCGCGAGCGACCGCGAGGTGAAGCATGCCTACCGGAAACTGATGAGCCAGTACCACCCCGACAAGCTGATTGCCGAGGGCATGCCCGAGGACATGGTGCGCGTCGCCACCGAGCGCACGCAGGAAATCCAGAACGCCTGGGAGCTGGTGCGCAAGGCGCGCGGGCTCTGAGACACGAGACGGGGAGCAGAAACGCATGCACGCAGTGATGGCCTGGGGCATCGACTTCATCCTCTGGATACAGTCGATGCGCACGGCGGGCACGGATGCGTTCTTCCGCGCCGTGACGCAACTCGGCGGCGTGGGGCATTTGTGGATCGTGCCCGCGCTGGTGTGGAGCCTCTCCTACCGGATCGGCACGCGCGTCCTGCTCGCCATGCTGGTGTCGGCGGGCATCAATTTCGGGCTGAAGGATCTGTTCGCGCAGCCGCGCCCCTTCGAACTCGAGCCTCGCATCGGCCCCGACCGCGAAATGGGCTACGGCATACCGAGCGGCCACGCGCAGCACACGGCGGTGGAGTGGGCGCTGGTGGCGGCGTGGCTGCGGCGCCCCTGGTGCACGGTGGCAGCGGGCGTGCTGATCGCGCTGATCGGCTTCTCGCGCGTGTATCTGGGCGTCCACTTCCCCAGCGATGTGCTCGCGGGTTGGGGCATCGCGGCGCTGCTCGTGTGGCTGCAACTGCGTCACGGTGCCGCGCTGGAATCGGCAATGGCCGGCATGGGCACTGCGCAGCAGATCGCGATCGCCGGAGGAGCATCCCTGCTCTTCGTGCTCATCTACGTGCTGCTGCCCAAGACGACCTGGCTGGTGGGCACGGGAGGGTTGTTCTTCGGTGCCGGCGCCGGAGTGGCACTGTGCCTGCGCTGGCTGCGCCCGCCCGAGGGCGGTGCATGGTGGCAGCGCCTGTTACGCTACGTGCTCGGCATGGTGCCCCTGGTGATGTGGGTGCGCTTCGCGGGG
>CAIXOY010000393.1 GCA_903921135.1 uncultured Gammaproteobacteria bacterium | reverse complement strand
GCCCTCCCTGCTCGCTCACGCCGCCGCACATCCCTGTGCGGCGACTGCCTGCATCCGCGGGATCGTTCCCGACGATCCTGCGGCTGAAGGCCGCTCACCGGGAGAGCCTGCACCCCGAAGCGCTCGATCCATTGCTCTGCCATGTGGGAGCGGGCCGTGCCCGCGACTGTGACTGCGGCTCAGGCTGCTGTCGCGCGCATGGCGCGCTCCCACAAAAAGGCTCGGGTGGGAGCGGGCCACGCCCGCGACACGCAGCGCGCAGGAGCCCTCAACGGCTCCGGCGCGTTGCATACTCTGGTTCAGGAGGTGACCTCGCCGTGGTTGTATTCGCCCGCCCTGTTCTTGTGCTGCTGCTCGCCCTCGCAGCATGCGGCACGCGTGCCGAGCGCACCTCACAGCAGAGCGTGGCGACGCGCCCTTCCTTCGCCCTCCCCGTTGCCTGCACCCTCACCCGCGACTGCTGGGTGGCGAACTACTTCGACGTGGACGCCTCCACCGCCGTGGCGCGCGATTTCCGCTGCCACGCGCGCTCCTACGAAGGCCACGACGGCACCGACTTCGCGCTGCGCGACGAGGGCGTGATGCGTGCGGGTGTGGCGGTGCTCGCGGCGGCGGCCGGCACGGTGCGCAATGTGCGCGATGCGATGCCCGACGCGCTCGCCGCGGACGCTGCAGCAGTGAAAGCGCTTGGCGGCCGCGATTGCGGCAACGGTGTCGTGATCGATCACCCCGGTGGCTGGCAAACGCAGTACTGCCACCTGCGCCGCGGCAGTGTCCGCGTGAAGCCGGGGCAGGCGGTGGCGGCCGGCGCGCAGCTCGCCGAGGTGGGGCTTTCCGGGCGCACGGAGTTTCCGCATCTGCACTTTGCGGTGCGGCTCGGCACGTTGCAGGTCGATCCCTTCAGCGGGCTGCCTTCGCAGGAGGGCTGTGGCGCGGTCGCAGCACCGCTGTGGCGGCCGGACGCGGGCATCGATTACGAGGATGTGGCGCTCTACAACGCGGGCTTCAGCGTGGGCCCGCCGGATATTGCGGCGATCCGGCGCGGCGAGCGCGGGAGTACGGCGCTGGCGCCGGATGCGCCTTCGCTGGTGCTGTGGGTGGACGCGCTGGGTGTGCAGGCGGGCGATGTTTTCGTCTTCTCGATCCGTGATCCTGAAGGCCGCGTGCTGCACCGGCGCGAGCAGCCCGTCGATCGCACGCAGGCGCGGCGCTACGGGTTCTCTGGGATGGAGCGCCCGGCGGGCGGTTGGCCGGCGGGGGCTTACACCGGCGAGGTGGCGCACATCCGCCGCCGTGGCGGGCAGGCGCTCATGACACGCGTGGTGGCGGAGCAGCGTATCGCGGCGCCCTGAGCGCCTCAGCACCACGCGAAACGCGGTTGCTCGTAGTGGCTGACGCGCGTGCTGCGCCCGGCCAGCGCCACCTCGCGGAACTGGTAGATCACCGCCGCCGTCGGCGCGTGGACCACGTCGTCCAGACTGTCCATGCGGATCGACAGCACGGGGTGATCGCCGTAGGAGGCTTTGCGGAGCTCGGGCACGTGCGGTTGCATCAGGTCTGACAGCGGCACGCGGAAGCAATGGGCCACTTCCGCAGGGTCAGGCGCGAGTGCGCTGTCGTCCTCGATCCATGCCACGAAGGGCCGCATGCGGAAGCCCGAGCGGGTGGGGAAATCGTCCAGTCGGCCCAGAACGTTTGCGGCGCCGGGGTCCAGGCCGAGTTCCTCGCGCAGTTCGCGCAGGGCGGCGTCGAGATCTGTTTCGCCTGCGTCGAGTCGGCCGCCGGGCAGCGCGAACTGACCCGCGTGGCGGTTCATGGTGGCGGGGCGTTCGGTGAGCAGGAAGCAGGCTTCGCCGCTCTTGGGACAGGGCACGAGCGCGAGCACCACGGAGGCCGGACGCAGGCCTTCGCGCGGGTCGTCGGTGTGTTCGAAATCCGCGAGCCGCGCGGTGATGGCGGCGCGCAGGGCGGGGCTGAACTGCAGGTCGATGGCACGTGCTCCCGGGTGGATGAGGGTGGCGCGGATACGCGGGCGTTGGCGGGGCGGATGCTATCACCCGCCGCTGCCTTGCCGGGCTGGACCGGGATGTGTCGGGGGCATGGCCCCCTCCTACAGTGAGTCGCGTTGGAGCGGGCCGCGCCCGCGAAAGCAGCCCGGGTTCGTGCACCTGGCTGGTCGGGGGCATGGCCCCCTCCTACGGGGAGTTGCGTTGGAGCGGGCCATGCCCGCGATATCCATCGCCCGATGCTGGACGCCGCCCCTGCCCGCGTTCATCCTCGCGCCCTCCGGTGTGTACCGCGTTTCCCGTGGAGCCTTTCCCGCATGTCACGCACTTTCCATCTGCTTTTCGTCGTCCTGTTCAGCGCCTGTGCCTGGGCCGACACCACTGCACCGGCCACCGCACCCGCCGCCGGCCGCTTCAGTCTCGACGACGTCTTCACGCCGGTGGCGGCCACCGGCGGCATGGTGGTGAGCGAGGAAGAAGTTGCCTCCGAAGTGGGCGCCAACGTGCTGCGCCGCGGTGGCAACGCGGTGGATGCCGCGGTGGCCACGGCGCTGGCGCTCGCGGTGGTTCTGCCGGAGGCCGGTAACCTGGGCGGTGGCGGTTTCATGCTGGTGCACCTCGCGAAGGAGAACCGCACCATCGCGCTGGATTACCGCGAGGTTGCACCCCGCGCCGCCACGCGTGACATGTACCTCAAGGCCGACGGCAGCGTGGACCACGACGAACTCGACCACGGCGCGAAGAGCGTGGGTGTGCCGGGCACCGTGGCGGGTCTGGCCTACGCGCTGGAGCACTGGGGCACCATGAAGTGGTGGCAGGTGGTGGACCCGGCGCTCGCGCTCGCCGACAAGGGCTACGTGCTGAACGCCACGCAGGCCGCCTCGCTTGAATACGGCCGCGAGCGACTGCTCCTGAACGACGAAGCGAAGCGCGTTTATCTCGAAGCCGACGGCAGCGCTCCCGAGATGGGCCAGCGCCGCCGCTACGTCGACCTCGCAGCCTCGCTGAAACTGATCAAAACCACTGGCCCGCGCGCGATCTACGGCGGCCCCGTGGGCCAGAAGATCGTGGACGATGTGCAGCGCCTGGGCGGCGTGCTGTCGATGGACGATCTGCGGGAATACCGCCCCACCGAGCGCGAGCCCGTCACTGGCACGTATCGCGGCTTTGGCGTGGTGTCGATGCCGCCGCCTTCATCCGGCGGCGTGCATCTGGTGCAGATGCTGAACATCCTGGAAGGCTGGCCGCTGGCAGAGTACGGCGCAGGCAGTGCGCAGGGCCTGCATCTCATGACCGAGGCGATGCGCCGTGCCTATGCCGATCGCAGCGAGTACCTCGGCGATCCGGATTTCGTGAAGGTGCCGGTGGCGGCGCTCACGAGCAAGGACTACGCGGCGTCACTGCGCGCGCAGATCGACCCGGCGCGTGCCACGCCTTCCTCCGCGGTGAAGCCCGGAAATCTCGCGCCCTACGAGAGCAAGCAGACCACGCACTTCTCGGTGATGGACCGCGATGGCAACGCCGTGGCCAACACCTACACGCTCAACTGGAGTTATGGCAGCGGCATCGTGGCGAAGGGCACAGGCATCCTGCTGAACAACGAGATGGATGACTTCAGCGCCAAACCCGGCGAGCCCAATGCCTTCGGTCTTCTGGGCGGTGAGGCGAATGCGGTGCAGGCGGGCAAGACGCCGCTCTCATCGATGACGCCAACGATGCTGATGAAGGACGGCAAGGTGTTCCTCGTCACCGGTTCGCCGGGCGGCAGCCAGATCATCACCACGGTGCTGCAGACCGTCGTGAACGTGGTCGATCACGGCATGAACATCCAGGCCGCGACGAACGCGCCGCGTATCCATCACCAGTGGTGGCCGGATGAGCTGCTCGTGGAGCGTACGCTGAGTCCAGACACCGTTTCGCTGCTGCGCGCGAAGGGGCACGCCGTGACGCCCACCTACCCCATTGGCACCACGCAGACGATCCTCTACTGGGATGGCCTGTTTCAGGGTGCAGCGGATCCACGCCGCGGTGGGGGAAGGGCGGTGGGGTTGTAGGCGTATCTGTCGGGGGCATGGCCCCCTCCCACCGCATCGGGGGCATGGCCCCCGCCCACTCAGAACCCGCTTTGCAGGATCTGCCGCAGGCCGCGCACGTCATAGCCGGCATCGGCGGCCGCTGCGATCACCTCGTCGGGGTTGCAGTTGCCGGCCTGCGCCAGCGCCCAGAGATTCGCGCAGCGCGTGCCCGAGCGGCAGAACGCCAGCACCGGGCCTTCGGCCGTGGCGAGCAGTTCGCGGAAGTGGAGCACGTCGTCCACCGTGAGCCCGCCGGAGGTGACCGGCTGGTGGTGGTAGGCAAGGCCCGCGGCCTGCGCCGCGGCCGCCACCGCCGATGCGGGCGGCTGGTCGAACGATTCGCCGTCGGGGCGGTTGTTGATCACCGTCCGGAAGCCCAGCCCCGCCACCGCCGCCAGTTCATCAACCATCAGTTGTGGAGCGACGCTGACGGCGTCGTTGATCTTCCGGATATCCATCGCCTGTACCGCTGTTGCTGCCTGCGGGCATCATATTCATCATGCCCCCCACTGTTAAGTTGTGCCGGAGCTCTTCATGCGCGGTTTCGTTCTTGTCATCGGCCTGTTGTCCGCAGCCACCGCTCTTACCGTTCAGGGCGCGGAAAAAACCCTGTTCACACCCGAGGATCTCCTGCAGGAACGCAGCGTCTCGGAGCCCGCCATCTCGCCGGACGGCAAATGGGTTGCTTACGTCAGCAGCGTCGCGGATACCGCCAAAGATGATTACAACGCCGATCTCTGGATGGCGAGCCGTGACGGCAGCCGCAATATCCGCCTGACGCGTACGGCCGAGGGTGAGTCCTCTCCGCAATGGAGCCCCGACGGGCGCTATCTCGCGTTTCTTGCCGCGCGCCCCGCAGACGAGGCCGACAATGACCCGCTCACGCAGGTGTGGGTGCTGGATCGGGAGGGCGGTGAGGCCGAGCGGCTCACGTCATTCCCCGGTGATGTCTCGGAGTTCGCGTGGTCGCCCGACGGCCGCCGCTTGGCGGTGATTGCCTGGGACGCGGACTCGCGCAAGACCATCGATCCCGATGCCACCGTGCCGCCTATCGTTATCGACCGCTACTACTTCAAGGAGGACTACACCGGCTACGTGGGCCCGGAACACAAGTTCCTTTACCTCTTCGACGTGGCCACGCGAAAGGCCGACAGGCTCACCTCGGCCCGGAAGGACGAGAGTCGCCCCTCCTGGTCCCCTGATGGCCGGCAGCTCGCCTTCCTTGGCCGCGAGAGCACCGACCCGGACCGCGACGGCCGCTTCACGGTGTTCATTGCCGTGCCGCAGCCGGGTGCCGCCCTGCGCAAACTGGTGGAGTTCCAGGGCGATGGCGGCGATGCCTACTGGATGGTCAAGCCTGAGTGGAGCCCCGACGGCAAGCGCATCGCCTACATCGCGGGCGGCGACCCGAAGCTCATCTACTACGCCACCTTCGGCCCCTGGGTCATCGACGCCGCCGGCGGCACGCCGCGCAAGTTGCTGCCGGATCTCGACCGCAACCTGATGAACCCTGTCTGGACGCCGGACGGCAAGCGGCTGCAACTCCTGCTCGAGGACGATCTCAACCAGCAGCTCGTGAGCGTCGATGTCGACGGCGGGAAGCTCCGCGCCCTCACCGAGGGGCGCCGCGAGGTGCTCGATTTCGATCTCGGCCGCGACGGGCGCAGCGTGGTGCTGCAGTCCACGGTGGATCGCCCCGCGGAGGTGTTCGCGCTGGAGGGCAGCACGCTGCGCCCCCTGTCGCAGCAGAACGATGCGTGGCTTGCCACGCGCGTCCTCGCCACCACCGAGGAAATCCGCGTGAAGAGCCGCGATGGCACCCGCATCAGCGGCTTCATCGTCACGCCGCCCGGTTGGAAGAAGGGCCACGCAGCCCCCGCGGTCCTCAAGATCCACGGCGGCCCGGTGTCGCAGTTCGCGAACACCTGGATGGGCGACTGGCAGGCGCTGGCGGCCGCGGGGTACGTGGTGATCGCCGCCAACCCCAGAGGAAGCTCGGGGCGCGGGCAGGCGTTCGCGACGGCCATTTACGCCGACTGGGGGAACAAGGACAGCGAGGACGTGCTCGCTGCCGTGGACCACGCCGTGGCCGAGGGCATCGCGGATCCCGCACGCCTCGGGGTGGGCGGCTGGTCCTACGGCGGCATCCTCACCAACCAGGTGATCGCGCGCGACGGCCGCTTCAAGGCCGCTGTGAGCGGGGCTAGCATCAGCAATGCGCTGGCGGGCTATGGCACCGACATGTACATCCGGGAGTACGAGGCCGAGCTCGGCAAGCCCTGGGAGAACCCCGAGGCCTATATGAAGGTCTCCTACCCCTTCCTCAATGCGGGC
Organism: uncultured Gammaproteobacteria bacterium; assembly: GCA_903921135.1. Lineage (GTDB taxonomy): Bacteria > Pseudomonadota > Gammaproteobacteria > Pseudomonadales > UBA5518 > UBA5518. Next base: position 3,661 of record CAIXOY010000393.1, on the reverse strand, counting down.
AAGATCACGACGCCCACCCTGTTCCTCTGCGGGGATCGTGACTTCAACGTGCCCCTGCTCAACTCCGAGCAGATGTACCAGGCGCTGAAGAGCCGGGGGGTGGATACACGGCTGGTGATTTACCCGGGGCAGTTCCATGGCATCGACATACCCTCATACGTGTTAGACCGTATGCGGCGTTATCTCGACTGGTACGGGCGCTTCATTCCGGTTTCTGCGCCGGCAACTGATTGATTTGAAAGAGCTGGCTCGGGATGCCGGGCAGTCCTCAGGGCCTCGGCCCCGCGCCGTGTGACGCAGATCACAGTCCGGGCCGCAGGCCGGGCTAAGGTTTTGCCCGTATCGGCCGTTACAATGTCGATGGCTAAATCCATCCAATACGGTATCTGCGGGGTTGCAGTCGCGACGCCGTGCCTTTGAGTTCGTCAGGGAGAGCACCATGAGCAGCTTCATCACCGGCCTCGGCACGGCAGACATCGCGGCCCTGACGACCGCCCAGATAGCGGGGCTCACCACCGAGGACATCGCCGCCTTTTCTGTTACCCAGATAGGCGCGCTCACCACGGCACAGATGCCGGCCTTCACCACCGCCAGCATCGCTGCCTTCTCGACCGCGCAGGTTCCTGCGTTCACCACGGCGCAGGTCGTGGCTCTGACCAGCTCCCAGGTGGCCGCCATCGAGACGGCTGATCTGGCGAAACTGACGGTCTCCCAGATCGCCGCGATCGCCACCGACGACATCTCCGCCCTGACGACCGCGCAAATGGTCGCCCTCACCACGGCGCAGGCCGCGGCCCTCACCTCGAGCCAGGTGGCCAACCTCACGACCACCCAGGTCGCCGCCCTCGAAACGTCCGACGTCGCCACTTTGAGCACCACGGCGCTCGATGGTCTGACGACCGCCCAGGTGGTCGCCCTGACCACGGGCCAGGCTGCGGCCCTGACCTCTGCCCAAGTGGGCAGCCTCTCGACGGCACAGTTCGTCGAGCTTGATGCCGCCGACGTTGGTGCCCTGAACACGCTCGCCGTGACCGGTCTGGGCACGGCCCAGATCGCAGCCCTCACCACCGCCCAGGCGGCGGCGCTCACCTCGGGTCAGATCGCCAAGCTGAGCACCAGCCAGATCGCGGCCGTCGAGACGGCAGACCTCGCGAGCCTCACCACGACGGCCGTCCAGGGGCTCACCACAGCACAGGTGCCCTTCCTCACCACGGCCCAGGTCTCCGCCCTGACGACGGCTCAGGTCGCGGCGCTTACCACAGCGCAGATCGCAGCCCTCGCCACCGACGACGTTGCCGCACTCGGCACCGCACAGATCGTGGCGCTGGGAACGGCCCAGGCTGCGGCGCTCAGCTCCGCGCAACTCTCCCGGCTCGGCACGGCGCAGCTTGCGGCAATGGAAACCGCCGATATTGCTGCCCTGTCCACGGCCGCTTTCGCCGGTCTGACCACGGCGCAGGTCGTGGCGCTCACGACGGCGCAGGCTGCAGCTCTGGGCTCGGGGCAACTCGCGGCGCTCGGCGCGGCACAGATCGCAGTCATCGAGACGGCAGACCTCGCAGCCATCACCACTGCTGCCATCCGGGGCGTCACTCCGGTGGCCATTCCGTCGCTGACGACCGCCCAGATCGCTGCGCTCACCACCGGGCAGGTGGCGGCACTGAGCACCGCTCAGGTTGCGGTCATCGCCACCGACGACATCCAGGCCCTTTCCACGGCGCAGATCGTGGCGCTGACCACGGCGCAGGCCGGCGCGCTGACGGCTGCGCAAGCCTCCAAGCTGACCACGGCGCAACTCGTCGCCATGGAAACCGCTGATCTCGCAAAATTGGGCAGCAGCGCGATCCAGAGCCTCACGACCGGGCAGATCGCCGCGCTCACCACCGCTCAGGCCGCGGCACTGGCCACCGACCAGATCAACAAGCTCACCGTCTCCCAGATCGCAGCCCTCGAGACAGCCGATCTCGTCGCGTTGGGCACAGCCCAGATCGTCGCCCTTACCTCGGGGCAGATTGCCGCGCTGAGCTCTGCTCAGGTGGCGAGCCTCAGCACGGCCCAGGTGGCCGCGATCGAGACGGCAGATATCGCCAGCCTCACCACGGCGGCGATCAAGGGGCTCACCACGGCCCAGGTCGTGGCCCTCGGCACCGCACAGGCCGCAGCCCTCACGTCCGCACAGATCGCCAATCTGGGCACGGCGCAGATTGCCGCGCTCGAGACGGCCGACCTTGCGGCGATCTCGACCAGCGCCGTGACCGGCCTGACAACAGCCCAGATACCGGCCCTGAGCACGGCGCAGGCGGCAGCGCTCACGACGGCGCAGCTGGTCAAGCTTGGCGCGGCACAGATCGCGTCCATCGCCACCGACGATCTTGCGGCCATGGGCACGGGCAAGATCGCAGCGCTCACCACATCGCAGGTGGCCGCGCTCACCTCCGCGCAGCTCGCGGCACTCACCACGGCCCAGATCGCTGCCATCGAGACCGCAGACATCGCGGCGCTGTCCACGGCCGCTTTGGCCGGGCTTTCCACCGCCCAGATCGTCGCCCTTGGCGGCGCGCAGGCCGGAGCCCTCACGCTTGCCCAGCTTTCGCGCCTCAGCACGGCGCAACTTGCGGCGATGGAAACGGCTGATGTGGCCTCCCTGTCCACGGCGGCCCTGCCCGGCCTGACCACTGCCCAGACCGTCGCGCTCACGACGGCGCAGGTGGCGGCTCTCACCACCGCGCAGGTGGCTGCGCTTTCCGTAGCTTCTGTTGCCGCTCTTGCCACCGACGATGTCCAGGCGCTGGGCACCGCGCAGGTGGTCGCGCTCACCACCGCGCAGGCCGCGGCACTCACCTCTGCCCAACTCGCCGCGATGAGTACGGCTCAGGTGGCCGTCATCGAGACCGCGGATATCGCGCGCATCACGCCGGCCGCTCTGGGCGGCCTGGGCACGGCCCAGGTCGTCGCGCTCGGTACCGCGCAGGTGGCCGCGCTCGGTTCGGCCCAGGTGGCCGGGCTGTCCACGGCGCAGGTTGCGGCTCTCGAGGTGGCGGATCTCGCCAAGCTCTCGACGGCTGCGGTGCAGGGCCTCACCACCGCGCAGGTGTCGGCGCTCACCACCGCGCAGGTGGCGGGCCTGACGACGGCGCAGGTTGCCGCCCTGACGGTGGCGCAGATCAAGGCGCTGGCCACCGATGACGTCCAGGCGCTCACCACCGCGCAGATCGTTGCCCTCGGCACCGCTCAGGCGGCTGCCCTGACCTCTGCCCAGTTGAACAAGCTGACCACCGCGCAGATTGCCGCCCTCGAAACCGCCGATGTGGCGGCACTTGCGGCCACCGCGCTGCCGGGGTTCAGCACGACGCAGATTGCCGGTCTCAGCACCGCGCAGGTTGCTGCGCTCACCTCCAGTCAGGTGGCGGCCCTCACGACCGCCCAGGTTGCCGCGATCGAGACCGCCGACCTCGTGGTGATCCCCACGGCCACCATCAGCAAACTGACCACCGCCCAGATCGCGGCGCTCGGGTCTGCCCAGATCGCTGCGCTGACCACCGCACAGATTGGCGCGTTGACCGCAGCGCAGGTCGGTGCCATCGCCACCGACGATATCCCCGGCCTGGGTACCGCCCAGATCGTGGCGCTCACCACGGCGCAGGCCGCAGCGCTCACGCTG
>CAIXOY010000392.1 GCA_903921135.1 uncultured Gammaproteobacteria bacterium | reverse complement strand
GCAAAAGGAACCCAGGAATCGGCGCAGAGTGTTCACGGTGAAGCCTGCTTGTTAAGGGATTTTCCGGCTTAAAAGCAAAATCGACGCCCGAAATCACAAACCTTTGAATTACAAAGTCCAAAGGTCGTCAACCGATGACTCTGGCCGGTTTCAGCCACCCGAGTTGTAAAAAATCCCGACATGTTTCCAAGGCCAGAACCCGCAGGGCATCGGGCCCGCCCGATGCAGCACAGCTACCTGTTCTGAGACGAAGCCTCGAGCGTCTGGCGCAGCCGCCCCAGGATCCAGACAAAGCGTTCCACCAGCGAGGTGGCGGCAAAAAGCGCCTCGAGCATCGGCTGCCCCGTGCTGGCGGCCTGCTGCAACCACCCCTTTCGCAGTGCATCCATGACCTCGCTGCGGTCGTGCGCCAGCAGCTCCAGAAAGCCGATGTCTTGCTCGTCCCGCGATGCAGCCGCGTCGTGCAGCACGCCGAGCAGGAAATGGCAGGACTCGGTGATCCGGGACTTGAGCCCCACGCAGTGCTCCCGGTTCGCGTCGTCGATGTCATCGATGCGCAGCAGCCAGCCATCGAGCTCGCGCACGGTCTGGCCGAGCTCACGGGTCGCACGCAGCCGCTCCTGAAGCCGCAGGAACCGGGCGGTGGCCTGTGGATCGTGGTAACGGCCTGCCAACTCCCCCATGAACGCGCCCAGTTGTACGGCCACGCGTGCGTCGGCGTCTGCCAGTTCGGATGCCGTGGCGCGGCAGGCGGCAGGCTCTTCCGTCAGCAGGCGTGGCGAGGGTTCCGCCTGGGAGAAATAACGCTGGATGTGTCCCAGAAGCCGCGCCAGGTCGAGCTCAACCAGATCCATTGCGGTGCTCGACTCCTCCAGCGCCTGCCCGGAGATGTAGCGCGGCCGCGCCAGCGCCTCGTGCAGGCCCTCGGGTGAAAGATGCCGCGCGAGCGCAAGGAACGTATTGCCGAAGACCGTCGCAAGAGCGGCCCCCGCCACCTGCAATGCGAGGAAATACAGCGCCCCCTGCATGGGTGTGCCGATCCCGGCATGCTGCCCGAGGGAAACGATCCACGGCACGCCGGAATGACGTTCGACGAAAATCGCGCAGAGGCCCAGCAGACTCGCGAAGAGCTTTGCCTGCACCTGGACCAGGGCAAGTTGCCGCGTACTCCCGCCCTGCCCCGCCGACATCAGCAACACACTGAGGCCGGAGCCTGCGTTGGCGCCCGTGATCACCACGAATGCCTGCTCGGGATCGAGCAGACCGGCACCGGCCATGGTCACGGCGATGACCGAAACCGTGGACGAGGACTGCAGCACTACTGTGACCGCTACGCTCGCGAACAGCAGGAGAATCCCGAACTGCGACAGCGCAAGCAGGTAGGCGCGAAAACCCTCCAGCTCACCGGCAGGCCGGGCGCCCTGATGGATCAGTTCCAGCCCGAGGAACAGCAACGCCGCCCCAAGGGCCGCGCCCGCCACTTCGCGGTAACGCGGGGATTTGTCGATGCCGAAGAAATACGCCGTGCCAATCAGCCCGAGCAGGCAGAACACCGCAAGCCGGATGTCGACCGAGGCAACCAGAACCAGCGACGAGGTGCCCACGCTGGACCAGACCACCACGGGCACCGCTCGGCGCACGTCCCGCAGCCCCGCCG
>CAIXOY010000391.1 GCA_903921135.1 uncultured Gammaproteobacteria bacterium | reverse complement strand
GCGCCTTCGTCTCGGCCAATGGCAAACTGTCTGCGGGCTACAGCAGCGCGACCGACTGGGCTTTCTACCCCGTCGACCCGTCGACCACGGTCACCTTTGCGGGCGCGGGCGTGGACCCCAGCAACGGCCTGAACGCCGCCGAGGTCGAGCGCATCGCACGCAACCTCGACTGGAAGTACGCCTTCAACGATGCCACGCCGCGCGAGCAACAGAGTTTCAGGCGCAAGGAAGAAGACTACGACTACCTGATCCCGGCCAAGCTGCGCTTCAAGAACGGCAAGCTCGGCCTGCCCATGGGCGCCATCGAGGGCCAGCATCTCAACCTGATGCTCCACGAGATGGTGGCGCACGTCGCGCGCATCGACGATTTCGACAAGCTGCCCATCCCCTTCCGCGCGGTTGCCACCGACATCACCACCGGAGACGCGGTAATCCTCGGCAAAGGCGATCTTGCCATCGCCATGCGTGCCAGCATGTCCATCCCCGGCGTGTTCTCGCCGATCGAACTCGACGGCAAGCTGCTGGTCGACGGCGGCATCGTGAAGAACATCCCGGTCGATGTGGTGCAGGGAATGGGAGTCGATCGCCTGATCGTGATCGACATAGGCACGCCGCTGTCGGATCGCGACAAATTGCAGAACGTGCTGGCGCTGGTCGACCAGCTCACCACCATCATGACCCGCAAGAATTCCGAGCAGCAGCTCTCGCTGATGCGTCCGGGCGATGTGCTGATCCTGCCGGCCCTGGACGACGCCGGCGTGGCGACCATGAGCTTCGACATGGCTGACGAGGCGATCGCGCTCGGCTACGCCGCCGCACAGGCGATGGGCTCGCAACTGGCGGCACTCGCGGATCCCTCGGGCAGCAGGCAAGTGGCCGCCGCACCGCCGCTGCAATTGCCACGCATAGACCATGTTCGCGTCGAGACCGACGCCACCGTGTCGCAGGAACTGATGCGCAACATGATCAGCCAGCGCCCGGGCACGGAGCTCGACGAGAAGGCCCTGAAGCGCGACATCGCGGATCTATATGGCCTGGACGAGTTCTCGCGGGTGGATTACCGCATCGACCGCGATGATGCCGGCGCCACCACGCTGGTCATTCGCGGCACAGCACACCCGGGCGGCGCGAACTATCTGAAGCTCGGCCTGAGCTGGGACCAGGACAACCGCGGCACCAGCGAATTCGGGCTGCGTGGCAGCTGGCGGGCACGGGGGCTCAACTCGCTGGGCGGCGAGTGGTACACCAAGGCGCAAGTGGGCGGAGATTCCGAAATCGCGACGCAGTTCTACCAGCCTCTGGACAAGGGCCGGCGCTTCTTCCTCGACACCCGCTACAGCTACAGCCAGCGCCAACTCAACCTGAGCGACGAGGGCGAAATCCGCGGCCGCGCGCTCGTCGACGAGCAGATGCTCGAGCTTGCCCCCGGGTTCCTGATCGGTAATTTCGCGTCCTTGCGGGCCGGGGCCTTTGCCGGGACATCGGAGGCCGACATACAGATCGGCCCGCCGGAGGCATCGTCCGGCAATGCCGACCTCGGGGGCTGGTTCACCGAACTGCGGATCGATACGCTGGATCGGGCTTTCTTCCCGCGGTCGGGAATGCGCCTCACCAGCCGCTATGAAGAAAGCGTCGACAGCCTCGGCGCGGATGATCGCTACGACGCCTGGAGCACCACGGCCTATGGCGCCTGGAGCCACGACCGCAGTTCCTTGCTGCTCGTGGCGCGCTGGTCGGATCTGGATCTCGCGGCAGGCAGCTCAGCGCTGGACATGCCCGGCCGCGCCTACACGCTGGGCGGCTTTCTCAATCTCTCCGGTTACACCCGGAATTCGCTGGCCGGCACGACGCTTGGCATGCTGAACCTTGCCTACTACCGGCGGATGAACGAGCAGTCGTTCCTCCCTGTGGATTTCCCCGTGTATGTGGGCGCGAGCCTCGAGGCGGGCAATGTCTGGACCGACCGTCACGATGCGTCCTTCGACGATCTGGTGCATGCCGGCAGCGTGTTCCTCGGGGTGGATTCACCGATAGGGCCGGTCTATCTCGGGGTTGGCATCGGCGAGAACAACCAGCGCGCGCTCTACCTCCAGGTCGGGCAGCTTTTCCAATAAGCCAAAACGACAACAAGGAGTCTGCGCATGCGCGTCAGCCCGGATCTGCACGGCCTTTCATCAGCATTGGCGCTGTGCGCCGTGCTGCTTGTGCCAACCGGCTGCTCGAAGTCCGGCGATGGGGCTTCCGCATCGGCCCCGCAGCCCGCCACCGCGGTCCAAGCACCATCCCCTCCACCGCCGGAAGCCGCTCCGCCCGCCCCCACAGAGGAGGCGGCGAACTGGAGCCCCGAGGCGCTGGATGAACTCACTGCGCCCATCGCGCTCTATCCGGACCCGATACTCGCCCAGGTACTGAGCGCCTCCACCGACGCGCAGGAGGTGATGGACGCGGGCAACTGGCTGATCGACAACGCCGCGCTGAAGGACAAGGCCCTCTCGACGGCCGCAAACACCGCCGGCTTCACGCCGAGCGTTCAGGCGCTGGTCCACTTCCCGACCGTGATGGACATGATGTGCCGAGAGATCGACTGGACGCGCCAACTCGGTGATGCCTTCAGCGCCGACCAGTCCGCCGTACTGGCGTCGGTGCAACGGTTGCGTCGCCAGGCGCAATCGGCCGGCAACCTCGCGTCCTCGCCACAGATGACGGTGCAGCAGACCGTACAGCAGGAAAAACAGGTCATCGTGATACAGCCGGCGGACCCCAAGGTCGTCTATGTGCCGCAGTACGAACCATCACAGGCCTATGCGCCGGCACCGGCTGCACCCGCCAGCACCTCGAGCAGTTCGGGCATCAGCACCAGCGAGGCCGTGATCGGCGGGCTGCTCGCCTTCGGTGCGGGCGTACTCGTGGCGAACATGTTCGATGACGATGACGACCACCACCACGGCAACGATTACTGGTACGGCTACGGTTACCCGAACTGGGGCTACGGCGGGGTTTACTACGGCTCGCGCCCGTACTATCCCCACAACACCTTCATCTACGCGCCGCGCTACCCCAACTACCGCCCGCAGCACTACTACCGTCCGCCTGCGAGCTACCCGTATCACTACCGTGGCGAGGCCGCGCGCCAACCGCGCGGCGCGGCCCCCGCCACCCCGGCCTACTTCAATCGCTTCGACCAGAACCGCAACCGCATGGAAGGCTACACGCCGCGCTCCCCGGTAGCGGGCCAGCATGGCAAGCCCATGGCCGCCTACCGCGGAGAGAACGCGACGAACCGCGCGTCAACAGCCAGACCCACACCTGTAGCCAGACCCACACCTGCAGCCAGACCCACACCTGCAGCCAGGCCCGCCCCTGCAGCCACTGGCGCCGCAACGCAGCGTAGACCGGCCAGCCGAGAGGCAAGGCCCGACATCACTCCGGACCGCGGCTACCCGCTTCCTTCCGGCGATCGCTCCGACAGCTCCCTGCGCCAGAATCGCGGCGGCGCCGCGCTCGGTGGTGCAGGGGCGCGTGACGGTGCCCGCGAAAGAGCCGCCAGCGAGCGTGGCAGGGCCAGCATGAAAACAGCACCTCGCCCCTCATCGCAGCGCGAGGCTCCGGCCACGCGTCAGGCGCCCAGGAACCGCGAGGCTCCTGCGCCACGCGCACAACCGCGCCAACACTGAGGAGGCAGGCCATGACCGTTTCACGCCATACCCACGCTTCCATCCACACGCGCATCGCACGCCTGCTTGCAGTGATCGCGCTGCTGGGCAATGCCTGGCAGCCGCTGAACGCCGCCGAACCCGGCACATTCCCCAGCGCCGAGGCCGCCGTGGCAGCGCTGGTGGCCGCGGCTCGCACCGACGACACCACCGCCCTTGTCGCCGTGCTGGGCGACCGCGCCGAAGCGCTGCTCGACTCCGGCGATGCCGTGGCGGATGCGAGCGCCAGGGCCCGCTTCGTGGAGCAGTACGACGAGGCCAACGCGCTGGTGCCGGGCGCAGACGGACAACTCACCCTGGAGGTGGGCGCAGATGGCTGGCCAAGCCCCGTACCTCTGGTGAAGCAGGGCGAGCAATGGGCATTCGACACTGACGCCGGCGTCGATGAGATGGTGTACCGCCGCATCGGACGTAACGAGCTCGGCGCCATCGAGACCCTGCGCGGCATCGTCGATGCGCAGACCGACTACGCCACTGAAAGCCGCGACGGACTTCCCGCAGGCACTTACGCGCAGCGGCTCATGAGTTCGCCGGACAAGCATGACGGCCTCTACTGGCCCACCCAGCCTGACGAGCCCGCAAGCCCGGTCGGCCCCTTCGTGGCCAGCGCCTCGGCCGAGGGCTACACACCCGGCGAGGGCGAGGACGGCGGCACCTATCACGGCTACCGCTATCGCCTCCTGACGTCGCAGGGAGCATCGGCAGAGGGTGGCGCGCGCGATTATCTCGAGGGCGGGCTGCTGAAGGGTGGATTCGCGGTAGTGGCTTACCCCGCGAGCTACCGCGTGAGCGGCGTCCAGACCTTCCTGATCAGCCACGACGGCGTGGTGTACCAGCAGGATCGGGGCGAGGACTCCGCAAAGGCCGGGGCAGCGCTCACAACTTTCGACCCCGGCGCCGGATGGAGCAAGGTGGAGTGAAAGCTCCGGAGCGCTGCGTATGAGCGGCTACAGCAGGCTCGATGCTGACGTCGAGCAACTGCTGAATCGCGATGACTGGCCGCTGCGCTGGCAGCGCAAGCTCGGGCTCGCGCCCCGCGTGGGCGGCATGGGCCTCAAAAGACGCGCGCTTTTCTTCGCCCTGTTTGCCTGGTTGCCGATCGGCGTCTGGGCCTTCCTGCGCGGACACGCGCTGCCCGACGGGCCGGCGGAGCCCCTGCTGTTCCACTTCGGCGTGAACATGCGCTGCCTCTTTGCCATCCCGCTTCTGGTGCTGGCAGAAGGCATGGCGCTCACATCGACCGTGCGCATCGCCACCCTCTTCGTGCGCAACCGCATCGTGCAGGCGCACCAGCACGGGGACTTCATGAAACTGATGCACGAGGCGGCGCGACGCCGCGACGCCTCGCTGCCCTGGATTGCGGTGGCGACGCTCAGCCTGGCGTGGGCCATGGCCGATCCGGCCAACGCGGACGCACACGGCATGTCCTGGGCTGTGGAGGAAGGGCGCCTCGGCTTCGGTGGATGGTGGTTCGCCTATGTGGCGCGTCCGATGTACATAGCGCTGCTGGTGGGCTGGCTCTGGCGGATCATTCTCGCGTTCCGCTTTTTCCGCGGGATTTCACGACTTGAGCTCTCTCTGGTGCCCACCCACCCCGACGGCGTCGCAGGTCTGGGCTTCCTCGAGTACTACCCTCGCGCCTACGCACTGGTGGGGCTTTCCATCTCCTCGGTGATTGCATCCGGATGGGCGCACGACGTGGTCTACCACGCACAGGACGTCCACACTCTGGTCAAGTTCGTGGCTGCGCTGCTGGTGGCGTGGTTGCTGATCCTGCTGCTGCCGCTGATGGTCTTCTCGCCGCAGTTGATGAGCGCGAAGCGCCTCGGCAAAGAGGAATACGGCCGCATCGTGGGCGAGCATGGCAGGCTGGTGCGGGAGCGCTGGATCAACAACACGGCCGTGCCGGACCCGGAACTGCTGGACGCCCCGGGCATTGGCCCGGTAGCCGATGCCAACTCCATGTACGCGGCAGTCACCGCGATGCGCGCTTTCCCACTCGACAAGGCCGGACTGCTGAGCGTGGTGCTACCGGTGATGCTGCCGATGATCGTGGTGTTCGCACTGCAGATTCCGCTGAAAGACCTGCTTCTGAAACTCCTCACCGCACTTGCCTGAGCGCAGGCCAGCGCGCCCTGCCCGATGCGCCGGAGTACGGGTCCCCATTCATTTAATGCAATTGCCACCCCTGCGCATCGCACCCAGACTTCTGGCGCGGGTTTCGCCTCGGATTCCCGCACTTCCAGCCCGAAATTCCTGTGCACAGGGAGACGACCTCGCATGGCTTCAACTCTTTTCCGGACACTCAAACGATCGGCCATCGCGCTGGTCGCGGCGGCAGTAGCACCAATTGCTATCGCTCAGTCGGCCAAACCGAACATCCTCGTGATCTGGGGCGATGACATCGGCCAGTTCAACATCAGCGCCTACAACAACGGCATGATGGGATACCGCACACCGAACATCGACAGCATCGCCAAACAGGGCGCGCTCTTCACCGACTGGTACGGCCAGCAGAGCTGCACCGCAGGCCGCGCGGCCTTCGTCACGGGCCAGTCGCCGATCCGCACCGGCCTCACCAAGGTGGGCCTGCCGGGCTCGCCAGAGGGCATGAAAAAAGAAGACCCGACCGTGGCAACCCTGCTGAAAGCACAGGGCTACATGACCGGGCAATTCGGCAAGAACCACCTGGGCGACACCGACGACACGCTGCCCAGCGCGCACGGCTTCGACGAGTTCTTCGGCAACCTCTATCACCTCAATGCCGAAGAAGAGCCCGAGAATCCCGATTACTTCAAAGACCCGGCACTGAAGAAGCGCTTCGGACCGCGCGGCGTGATCCACAGCTTCGCTGACGGACGCATCACCGACACCGGCCCGCTCACCAAGAAGCGCATGGAAACCATCGACGAGGAAGTCACCGAGAAGGCCCTCGATTTCATGGTGCGCGCAAAGGAAGCCAACAAGCCGTTCTTCCTGTGGTGGAACTCCACCCGGATGCACATCTTCACGCACCTCAAGGCGGAGTCCGAGGGCAAAACCGGCCTCGGCGTCTACGCCGACGGCATGGTGGAGCACGACGGCCACGTGGGCAGAGTGCTCGCCAAGCTCGACCAACTGGGGCTGGCCGACAACACCATCGTGATGTACTCGACCGACAACGGCGCCGAGACCTTCACCTGGCCCGACGGCGGCACCACCATGTTCCGCGGCGAGAAAAACACCAACTGGGAGGGCGGCTACCGCGTGCCCACCATGATCCGCTGGCCCGGCGTGATCAAACCCGGCACCGTGGTGAACGACATCGGCGCCCACGAGGACATGCTGACCACCTTCCTGGCAGCAGCCGGCGACACCACCGTGAAGACGGATCTTCTCAAGGGCCGCAAGGTCGGCAAGATGAAGTACAAGGTGCACCTGGACGGCTACGACCTCGGCCCCGCGCTGCGTGGTGAGGCCGCGTGGCCGCGTCACGAGTTCATCTACTGGACCGATGACGGCTCGGTGGCGGCACTGCGCTACGACAACTGGAAGATCACCTTCCTCAAGCAGGAGGCCGAGGGTCTGAAAGTGTGGCAGGAGCCCTTCACGCAACTGCGGGCGCCGCTGATCACCAACCTGCGCATGGATCCCTTCGAGCGTGCCGAGGAAGAAAACGCCATCGGCTACCAGCGCTGGTACCTCGATCGCATGTTCCTGATCGCGCCTTCAGGTGCCTATGTGGGTCAGTGGCTGCAGAGCTTCCGCGAGTTCCCGCCGCGCCAGAAGCCCGGCAGCTTCAACCTCGACCGCGTGATGGAAGCTGTGAGCAAACCGCAACGCAACTGAGTTGACCGGCTCGTTTGGGCCGGCATCTCACCCGCAAAGCCGCATCCCGCACGGGGTGCGGCTTTTTTGCTGGCGCGGAAGATCATCTATGCTGCGGCGGGCGGACCACCACACCCGACGCCACCGCCTGACAGGCCCCTTGCATGAGCAGGAAAAAACAGCGCGCGCGACCGGCTCCTGGCGCAGAGCCCTCCGGGCCGAACCGGCGGAAGACGCGCGTGCGGGCTGCAGCGTTTGCGGCTGTAGTGGCCGTTCTGGCTGCCCTGCTCTTCCTTGTGGAGCCTGAGAGCAAAAGCGCGGCAACCGCCACCGTCCGGACCACGGAGCCACCGTCCGGCAGCACGCCCGACACAGCGATTCCCGCACACGCCAAACCTGTCATGCAGGCGGATTCTCCGGGTTTTGTCGGTGCGGAGCGTTGCTCCACCTGCCACACCGGCGAGGCCTCGCTCTGGCGCCAATCCCAGCATGCCAAGGCCATGCAGCACGCGAGCGAGGACACGGTTCTCGGCAACTTCGACAACGCGGGTTTCGACTACTTCGGTACGCGCTCCACGTTCTACCGCCGTGACGGCAAATTCTTCGTACGTACCGACGGTGCCGACGGCAAGCTCGCGGCCTTCGAGATCAGCCATGTCTTCGGCGTATCTCCGCTGCAGCAGTACCTGATCGCATTTCCGGATGGCCGTCTGCAGGCGCTTTCCGTGGCCTGGGACACGCGCCCCGAATCCGCAGGCGGACAGCGCTGGTTCCACCTTTACCCCGACACGCCCGTACGCGCGGGCGATCCGCTGCACTGGACGCGCCGCGAGCAGAACTGGAACTGGATGTGCGCCGAGTGCCACAGCACAAAGCTGGAACGCCACTTCGAGCCTGCGAGCAACAGCTACGCCACCACCTTTGCCGAAATGAACGTCGCTTGCGAGGCCTGTCACGGCCCGGGCGAAAAGCACCTCGCATGGGCAAGCGCCGGCGCGAATACCGCCGCCGATCCATCCCGCGGATTGTCCGTCACGCTGGGCGAGCACCGCGGCGCACACTGGGCCATGGACCCGCAAAGCGGCAACGCGGCACGCAGCGAAGCACCCGGCACTCGCACCGAGATGGCCGTCTGCGCGCAGTGCCACGCGCGCCGGGCGAGTTTTGCCGGAGGCTTGAGCCACACGGGCGACACCTTCGGGACTCACGACCTTGCGCTGCTCACCGCGCCGCTCTACCACGCCGACGGGCAGCAGCGCGGCGAGGTCTACAACACCGGCTCCTTCATGAGCAGCCGCATGTATGCGAAGGGCGTGACCTGCAGCAATTGCCACGAACCGCACAGCGGCGCTTTGCGGGCACCGGGCAACGCGGTATGCAGCCAGTGCCACCTGCCCGCAAAGTACGACACCAGCGCCCACACGCTGCACCCGACGAACTCGCGCGGCGCGGCCTGCACGGCCTGCCACATGCCCACCACCGATTACATGGTGGTGGACGCGCGGCACGACCACTCCTTCCGCATCCCGCGGCCGGATCTGAGCCTGACCCTGGGCACGCCAAATGCGTGCAACCAGTGCCACCGCGAGAACGACGCCGCCTGGGCCGCAGGCGTGATCGAAAAACACTACGGCCCCGTGCGCAAAGGCTTCCAGGGCTTCGGCGCCGCGTTCCACGCCGCCGAGCAGGCAGAGCCCGGCGCAGAGGCAGCGCTGCTGGCCGTGACGCGCGATTCCTCGGCATCCGCGATTGCACGAGCGAGTGCGCTGGCGCGGCTGCAGCCTTACCTGAGCGCGCAGAGCCTTGCAGCGGTAGAGGCCGGAGCCGGTGATCCCGATCCGATGCTCCGCGGTGCCGCCATGGACACCTTGCTCGTCGCGCCGCCACAGGAGCGCGTGCGCATCGCCGCCGCCTTGATAGACGATCCCTCCCGCATCGTGCGGATCAAGGCCGCGCGCGCACTTGCCATCGCCCCCGACGAAGGCATGACGCCGGCGATGCGCGCCCGGCTGCAGCCGCTCTTCGACGAGTACATCGCCTCGCAGCGCGCCAATGCCGACAGGCCGGAGCCGCTGATCAATCTGGGACTCTTCTACGCAGATCGCCGTGATGCGCTGGCCGCCGAAGCCGCCTATCGCGAGGCCATGCGGCTCGAGCCCGACTTCGTGCCTGCCTACGTGAATCTGGCCGATCTCTACCGCGCCTACGGACGCGATGCTGATGCGGAGAGCACGCTGGCTGCGGGCCTGGGCAAGGCGAGCGGCGATGCGGATCTCACGCACGCCATGGGCCTGCTGCGCATCCGGCAGGGGCGGCGTGACGAGGCGCTGGATCTCTTGCAACAGGCAGCGAGTGCGGCTCCGGGGAATCCGCGCTACGCCTTCGTGCTCGGCGTGGCGCTGCACGATGGCGGTCAGGGCGCGAAGGCGATCACCACACTGGAATCAGCGCTGGCGCGCTTCCCCTACAACCCGGAACTGCTGGGTGCCTTGCTGAGCTACACGGAGGAGGCAGGCGAGGGCGTGCGGGCCGGGGCTTACCGCACGCGGCTCGAGGCGCTGCGCCCCGACACTGCGCCTGCAGCAGAGGCCACCCGGCGCTGACGCCCGGACTCGGCCACCGTAGCGCAGGACCGATGTGAAACATGCACCTCGGCCGTTGAGCCATCACTGCAGCGCGTCCACCACCTCTACGGTTGCGAGCGAGGGGTCGCTGCAATAGGCGATGCGCACCTGGCCTGCCGACTTGCGCAGTACCTCCAGAGCGTCACGGGTGATTCTCTCGCCCGGCGCGATGATCGGCACGCCCGGCGGATACGGGCAGAACTGCTCGGCGCTCACCTCGCCCACCGCCTGCTCGAGCGGGATGCGGCGTCTGCGCGCGAAGAAGGCTTCGCGAGGCGTGCAGGCAACGTCCGGTTCCACACGCCAGACGGTCGACGTTGCAGCCGCTCGGGGCCTGCCACGTCCGGCCTCGATAAGGCTTGCCAGCATCGCCGCTGCCTCGTCGCAGAACGCGGCCTCGTCCACCAGGCTCACGCTGCAGACGAGGGTGTCGCGATCGGCCGACTCCAGGTTCAGGCCCATCTCCCAAAGCCGCTTTCCGATGGCAACGCCATCAGCGCCCGTGTGCGGGAGCCACAGCGTCAGCTTGAAGGGATCCATGCCCGCCGGCGTCATGGCTTCATCGAGGACGACGAGGCCCTTCACCCTGCGCAGGGTCTCCCGCATGCGCCGCACGTTCAGGACGGTGCGTGCAATCGCACTACCGTGGTCGCGTTCGAGCACGACACGCGTGGCATCGATCGAGGCGAGCAGCGTCCCCGACGGAGACGTCGTTGCGACGAGATCGACACATCGGTCCAGATGATCGCGGTTGACCCTCTCGCCGCGCATCGTGACAACGGCTGTCTGGGTATATCCCAGGAGCGCTTTGTGGACGCTGGTGACCGCGAGATCGGCGCCGCACGCGATGGCACCACGACCACCCATGAAACCCAGATGCGCTCCCCATGCCTGATCGACGACCAGCGGGATGCCACGTTCGTGAGCCGCTCGCGCAAGCGCGGGGATATCGCTCAATGTCCCGACATACGAGGGTGAGGTGACGAACAGTGCCGTCACCCCGGACGTGACATCTGCGAGCGCACGCGCCGGGACGCCGAGCGGCAAACCGGTCTCGGGGTGGAGCTCCGGATACACCCACACGGGCCGCGCACCCGAAATCACAAGCGCAGCCTGGGCGCTGCGATGGGATGTGCGGTCGATTGCCACCGGCTGTCCCGGATGGCTTACGGCGGAGAGCGCAGCGATATTGCCCTGCGAAGAGCCCCCGACGAGGAATCGTGCGTAGTCGGCGCCAACGGCCGAGGACCAACAGGCTTCTGCCTGTTCGAGATAGCGATGGCTGTAGGCGTTGTCGTCCACACCACCCTGCAGCGGCACGTCATCGCGAAGGAGCGGCCCCAGCAGATCGGCACCGAGGGCACCCTCGCCATGGGCATAGCGATTCTTGTGTCCGGGGATCTGCAATGGCCGACGGTTTTTCTTCCGCGCAGCGAACCATGCATCGAGAAGCGGGCCGCGGGTCATCGGCCGGGAGGCCTCGTCAGCCGACCCAAATCCGCATCCAGCGTCCGGATCACGGGGGCGGCGCTGGCCGAACCAATCAGGTTGCGCAGCTCCAGTGGATCCTGCTGCAGGTCATAGAACTCGTCCATGCCCTGCAGGTCGCGGTAGCGGATGAGTTTGTAGCGCTCCGTGCGAACCGCGTCGTAGCCCATGCGGAGGATCCTCGGAAAGACCGTGTCGCTGTAGTACTCGATCAGGAAAGCCTCCCGCCATGGCGCATCTCGCCCTTCCAGAAGTGGCACCAGAGAACGCCCGTCCACGCCGGGGTCGGGCGCAGCTCTGCCCAACTCCAGCAGCGTCGGTGCGAGGTCGATGCCCAAGGCGAACCGATCGGGCGTGGAACCCGCGCGCACACGCCGCGGGTAACGCACCAGGAGCGGCACG
>CAIXOY010000390.1 GCA_903921135.1 uncultured Gammaproteobacteria bacterium | reverse complement strand
CGAATGGACCGCGGGCCAACTGCCCGCCGGCGCGGTCCAGCTCGGCATCCTCGTCCCCAACACGGCCGGCACCATGAGGCTGGTCGACAAGGAGGCGCTCCATTTGGCAGAGCTGGGAGGTGCCGGTGGTCTCCTCGCTCTCCGCGATTTTCGGCCCCCGCGTGGGGTTAAGCAGCTTCGCGCGCAGTCGTTGGCCGTTTCCGAGCTCGCCGCGATGATCGATGTGGTGTTCGACCGCCACGCCACGCTCTCCACGGCCCAGGGCTTTCTGGATGCCCTGACCGGCCAGCATCGTGACGCGAACCATCTGAACGCGGGTAGGTTGATCGCGTCCGAGGACGTCTGGCTTTTTCGTGTAGCGAGTGAAGTTGTAAGGGTGCACTTAGGGAACAAGCGGCAGAGTTTCGGGTACGCCAAGCTCTTGAAGGAGGCCAAAGTGGCCCTTCGGGCAGGCCCACTCCCTGCTTGGCTACTCGCCAAGTTTGGGGATGACGGCGCATCGTTCGGCCGGGCGGCTGAGCCGATTCGTCGTGGGCTTCAGGATTACCTGAACCGAACAACGAAGAAGACCCTTTCGATGGTGCAACTCGGCATCGTGGCTTGGGTCCTCGCTGAGAAGCTGCGGGCGGTGCCACCCAAGGATCGGGCATCGATCAAGGCCAAGTCCATCGACGGGTGGAAGGGGAGCGTATTCGAAGCTCGCTACCTGTGTCATCGATACCTTGATCCGGTGGGCTACCTGATCGAGCGGCTCGTGCCGGGTTTCAGCCACGTCAAGATTGATAACTGTTTCGCCCAGGCAGCTGGATGTGCGACCCAGGCTGGCAGAATGGAGGTTGGGCAGGCCAAGTCCACGATAATAAACTGGCAATCCGCGTCGGATGAGGGCCGTGACCACAAAAAGAAGGAGTTGTGCGGCCGCGCAGTAGCACTACGGTTCGAGTGGGACTCCGCGAAGAAGTCTTTTGCACCCCGCCGGGGCGTGTCGAGGCTCCTGCTCGTCCTTGACGGAACCTGGACTCAGGCGGACATCAAGGCGCTTCTTCACGCTGGCTGGGACGACGTTTTCTATCCTTACGAGTTGGACCGGCTCGTCAAGGCGATCGTCTGAAGATGGGGCTCGACTTCGACAAGCAGTTCTTGCCTGCCTACGACCGCGCGTTCGCAGGCCCTGCAGGAGCCCGGCCCCGGCCCAATCCCGATCAGCGGCGGGGCATACTCGATGCCAGCGGTGCGCTCTTCCTCGTCGCTGGCCCCGGCTCCGGCAAGACGACCGTCCTTGCGCTTCGAGTCCTGAAGCAGCTTTTTTGCGACCAGATTGCGCCCGGCGGCATTCTCGCAACGACGTTTACTGTCAAGGCAGCGGCAGAGCTCCGCTCGCGTCTACTCGGCTGGGGATTCGCGATCCGCAAGGAGTTGCTCGCGGACCCCTCGGTTGCGGGCGCCGAGCGCTCGTGGCTTGAGTCGGTCGACATCAACCAGGTGGTGACGGGGACGCTGGACAGCATTTGCCAGCAGGTGCTGACACAGCATCGGGCGCCGGCGGAGCACTCTCCGGTCCTCATCGACGACTATCTGGCCAGCACGGTCATGGTTCGGCGCGGCTTGCTGGAGGGAGACAGGTACCGGGACGGGGACCTAGACGGTTGGCTTATGGGGGTTGACGGGACAACTGGTTTCGGCTGGAACCTCGGCCGGAAGAGGCAGGTCCTGTCCACAATCTGGGATCGCCTGCAGCAGGACCTCACCGACGTTCATGCGCTCGCCGCGACGGCGGGGGTGCCGGCGGCCGTGCAACCACACCTCGTTGCCGCGCTGGCCGCATACCAGACCGAGCTCGACTCCCGAAAGTGGCTCGATTTCGGGATGCTGGAGCGGCGCGTGCTTCAGCACCTGCGGGCCGGGGAGCTTGACGAATGGGCACAGAACTTTCGGTCAATCCTGGTGG
>CAIXOY010000389.1 GCA_903921135.1 uncultured Gammaproteobacteria bacterium | reverse complement strand
GGCAGTACCGCATCGAAGGCCGCCAATGCCGCCTCGTCAGCGAAAGACTGCACCGAGACACCGTCCCATTGCAGGTTTTCCAGTTCGGTCGCCTCACGGCTGCGGGCGTAATCCTCGTCCAGACGATGCAGCAATTCCCAGTGGAGCAGCTGCCTGCGCAGCGCGGGATCCGCGGCCAGCACCTGCGTGTGACGCGCGATCCATGCCGGATGGAAAGCCTCGGGCGAGAGACCCGCGGCGCGTCTCACGAAGCTGAAACGTTTGATCATCGGGCTGCCTCCTGTGCGGTTGTGGATCAATAGCGCCAGCTGCGCACATCGGCACCTTTGGGCGCTGTCATCATCATCCGCTCCACCGCCCAGGGCAGCACCATCAGCGGGTAACGCAAACGGGAGTAGGCGTTGCTGCGGGTCTGGTCGCCGTTCCAGCAGTGCTCGTCGCGGTCGCCGTAATCCACCACCGCGTCTGCGGGCGGCTCGGCGCTGCGCAGGAAATCCTCCACCGCGTAGACCGCGTTGTTCAGGTAGTAGTTGTCCATGTCGCCCACGTAGAGGCGGAGCTTGCCGCGGAGCTTCGGCCCGAGTGTCTTCCAGTCGCGGCGCAGGATGTAGGAGAGATCGTAGTTTTCCTTCCAGTAGGCCACCGTGACCGGGTCGATCTCGCCGGTCTGCTTGTCCCAGACACGACGCGGATAACCGTCTTCGCCCACGGGGGAGTACACGGCCTCCCAGATGTCGAACTGGTCCCCCGAGCGCCCGCGCGTGCCGAGCGCGAGCTCCCAGTGGTTGTTCTCCTCGACCGTGGTGTCGATGTGGCCCAGCCAGTTGCGGTGTGCGGGCCGCGGCGTGCGCTTGAAGCGGTTGGGCATGAAGTAGGCGTTCTTGTCCTCGTAGAGGTTCACTGTCATGTAGTGACGGAAATCGATGGGGTCCGGGCAGGCGATCCAGGCGCCGTTGTAGTCGTCGGGGTAGAACATCTGCACCGCCATCGCTTCCCAGCCGCCGGTGCTGCCGCCGTAGACGAAGCGCGCCCAGCCTTCGCCAATGCCGCGGAAGCGGCGCTCGATTTCGGGGATCAGTTCGTAGCGTATGGCATCGCCGTAGGGGCCGTTGTTGGCGGAATTCACCGCGTAGGAATCGTCGTAGAACGGCGTGGGATGCTGGATCTCGACCAGCAGCACGCGCGGAAAACCCTTGCCCTGCCACTGCTGGAAGAAATCCCAGGCCATCTGCTGCTCGATGCGGTTGTAGCCCTCGAGCTGGAAGCGCTCGCTGTACTCGGGTTTCAGATCCGGGTCGGGCGGTGTCTCGCGCCAGTCGGCCGGTGCGGAGGGGAAGTGCCCGTGGTTGATCACCAGCGGATAGCGCGCGTCCGGGTGCTCGCGGAAGCCCATCGGCAGCGTGACGAAGGCGGCCAGATACATGTCCCGTCCCCAGAACTTCGAGAGTCGTTCACTGCGGATGCGGACATGCTTCACCCAAGGTGTTTCGGTGAACTCCGGGATCGGCGGGATTTGCTGGTCGAGCACCAGGCTGAAGACCTTGCTGCCCTCGATGGATGTGCCATTCCAGCGCACCGTCACAGGTTTGGAGTACAGGTTGCCGGGCTTGGCGCGCCACTGCTGGCCCTCGCCCTTGTCGGGCGCGAGTTTCAGCACGCGGCCGTCGCCCATGCGGAAGGTCTCGTAGCGGTTCAGGAAGGCCTGCACGCGGTACTCGCCCGCGGGTAGCGCGCTCAGCGCGCGCACCGGAAAGCCGAAGGCGCTGTCGTCCACGGCGCGGCGCGTGCCCGGCTTCCAATCCTCCACGTCCTGCCCGAAGAAGGGGATGGCCGTGCCGCCCCAGCTCACGAGGTCGCGGGGCTCTTTCTCGGGGGATTGCTCGGCGGGTGCGGCGATGAACAGCAGGCGGCCGTCTTGTGCGCCGTCTTTGAAAGCGGCGGGAAGTTCGATTTCGATGAGTGGTGCCGCGGCGAGCACGGGCGTGCAGGCGAACAACAGGACGGCAAGCAGGCGGCAGCGCATGTGTTCTTCTCCGTTTGGTGCCGGCGCGATCTTAGCCCCGCCTGCGTGCCGCGGGTATAGTGCGAAGGCTTTCACTGAGGCCTCGTCGGGCGCGCACACCACATGAACAGGCTCTCGGTCGTCCCCTTCCTCGTTGCCTGTCTGGGCGTGGCCTCGTTCACGCTGATGGACGCGGTGATGAAGGATCTCTCCCTCGCCATCGGCGTGTACAACGCCATGCTCTGGCGCATGCCGGCCGGGATCCTGATGGGCGGCACCATTTTTCTCGGCCTGCGTTCGCGCTGGCCATCGGCCGCAGTGCTCCGCCTGCACATGCTGCGCAGCGCCGTGGCCACGTGCGTGGCGCTGGCGTTTTTCTGGGGCATCGTGCGCGTGCCGCTCGCCGAAGGCATCGCCATCACCTTCGTGGCGCCGCTGATCGCGCTCTATCTCGCGGCCATCTGGCTCGGGGAGGAGGTGGGAAGTTCTGCCGTGCTGGCCTCTGCGTTGGGCATCGCGGGCGTGGTCGTGATTGTCGCGGGC
>CAIXOY010000388.1 GCA_903921135.1 uncultured Gammaproteobacteria bacterium | reverse complement strand
CGATGTTCGGGGCCTTGTCGGCTGCGTCATCCCATGCGGCAGGTGTTATCGAGATCGACGGCTCCAGCACCGTGTTTCCGATCACGGAGGCTGTAGCCGAGGAGTACCAATCCCAGGTGGGTGGCGCTCGTGTGACGGTCGGGATCTCGGGTACCGGCGGAGGATTCAAGCGCTTCTGCCGGGGTGAGACGGACATATCGAACGCTTCGCGCCCCATTCTCAAGGAGGAGATGGTCCTCTGCGCGCAGGCGGGCATCAAATACTTCGAGATTCCGGTGGCCTATGACGCGCTCACCGTGATCGTCAGTTCATCCAACACCTTCGTGGATCAGTTGACGGTTCAGGAACTGAAGACCATGTGGGAGCCCTCGGCCCAGGGTAAGGTCAAGAGCTGGAGCCAGATCCGCCCGGGCTTTCCTGACCAGCCCTTGAAACTGGCGGGCGCAGGCGCTGACTCCGGCACCTTCGACTACTTCACCGAGGCTGTCGTAGGGCGCGCCAAAGCCTCGCGCGGGGATTACCAGGCCAGCGAGGACGACAACGTTACCGTCCAGTTCGTCTCACGTGACAAAGGCGCCATTGGCTACTTCGGGTTGGCCTACTACGAGGAGAACACCGACAAGCTTCGCGCGGTCCCCATCGTCCCGCCGACGGGCGGTGCACCAGTGCTTCCCTCCGTTGAAACAGTGAATAACGGTACCTACCAGCCGCTTTCGCGACCGCTGTTCATTTACGTCAAGGAAAAGGCATTGAGCAGGCCCGAGGTGCGCGAGTTCGTCGAGTTCTACCTCAAGGAAGGTGGGGCGCTCGCCAGTGAGGTGGGTTATGTCGGCCTGCCTGACGAGGCATATGAGACGATCCTCAAGAACTTCCAGGGAGGCAAGCTTGGAACGGTATTCGGCGGAACGCCGGAGATCGGTCTGACCATCGAGCAACTGCTCGAGCGGGAAGGCAAGCTCTGAGAATCGCGGCACAGGCAGGGGCGATTTAAATCGCCCCTGCCTTCTTTCCGTCACAGTCTGACGGCATAATCTCCGCGTTCAACGACAAGCCCCCCCAAATGATCAGCGAAACCCCCACTTCGGCTGGCTCAGCCAACGTGCCCATCGATCCGGGCAGCCGTTTCGCCCACAGCATGCGTCGGCATTTCGGTGAGCGGATCATCGAAGCTATCCTGTTTCTTGCGGCCTTTAGCGCTGTCGCCGTCACCGTTGCCATCGTCGCGATCCTTGTCTACGAGTCGAGCGAGTTCTTCAAACACGTCTCTCTGGTCGAATTCCTCACAGATACGCAGTGGACGATCATGTTCGCCGACAAGCACTACGGTGTCCTGCCGCTCCTTGCCGGCACTCTGGTCACCACCACCGTTGCGCTGATGCTAGCCGTGCCGGTGGGAACGATCACCGCGATCTACCTCAGCGAGTTTGCCAGTCCGCGCGTGCGCGAGATCGTGAAACCCACGCTGGAACTCCTGGCCGGCATACCAACGGTCGTGTACGGGTACTTTGCGCTACTGATGGTTACGCCTGCTCTTCAGTGGTTCATGCCCGACCTCCCCGGCTTCAACATGCTCGGCCCAGGGCTCGTGATCGGCGTGATGATCATCCCTTACGTCAGTTCCGTGGCGGAGGACGCCATGAGGTCAGTTCCCGCCAGCATGCGTGAAGGCTCCTACGCGATGGGCGCAACGCGCATGCAGACGGCTCTTCGTGTGGTGGTACCCGCCGCGACATCGGGAATCGTCGCGGCCTACATCCTCGGCATCTCTCGGGCTTTCGGCGAGACGATGGTCGTCGCCGTCGCGGCGGGCCAGCAACCCAATTTCACGTGGGACCCGCGCGAACCTGGCGCAACAATCACGGCGTTCATCGTGCAGGTGGCGCTTGGTGACCTTCCGCATGGCTCGCTCGAATACCAGAGTATTTTCGCTGTAGGCCTGGTGCTTGTTCTCATGACCCTGTTCTTCAACGTGCTGGGCCACCTGGCGCGCAAGCGTTTCCGTGAGGCCTACTAGCATGAGCAACGATCCGCAGGTGATCCGCCGGCTGGTCACGCTCGGTCGCAGATACGACCGTATTTTCGCCATCGTGGGGATGATGGCGATGATGGTCGGGATCCTGACGCTCGCGGTCCTTCTCGCCGGTCTCATCCACGACGGGGCCGAGAGACTGAACTGGGATTTCTTCCAGAACTTTCCGTCCCGACGCGCCGAGCGCGCGGGAATCCTGAGTGCGATGGTGGGTTCGAGCCTCGTGATGCTGATCACCGCCGTGACCGCGATTCCTCTCGGTGTAGCTGCTGGGGTCTACCTCGAGGAGTACGCGCGTCGGAACTGGATCACGGAGATCATCGAGATCAACGTAACGAATCTGGCCGGGGTGCCCTCCATCGTCTATGGACTGCTGGCGCTGGGGCTCTTCGTCTACGCCCTCGACTTCGGGCAGAGCATCCTGTCTGCGGGACTGACGCTGGCGCTGATGATTCTTCCTGTCATCATCGTCTCGACGCGGGAGGCCATCCGCTCGATACCCGGCGCTATCCGCGAAGGTGCCTACGCTCTTGGCGCCACGCGCTGGCAGCTGGTGCGTGATCACATCCTTCCTTACTCCACCGGCGGCATTCTCACGGGCGTGATCATCGGCCTTGCGCGTGCCATCGGCGAGACAGCACCCATCATCACGATCGGCGCACTGACATTCATTGCCTTCCTGCCGCCCGCCCCCATCGTGGATCACTTCCCGTTCCTGAGTTTCGAGTGGCTGGAGTCTCCCTTCACCGTGATGCCCATCCAGATGTTCAACTGGCTGTCGCGCCCTCAAGCGCCCTTCCAGGTGAATGCGGCAGCGGCGGGCATGGTTCTGGTCGCAATGACCTTGCTCATGAACGGCGCAGCGATCTGGTTGCGCATTCGTTTCAGGAAACGGATCAAATGGTAGATCAGACCGATCACAGCTTTTCCGTGGACGTGGCGGCGCGGCGCGATCCGCCCGCAGGGAACGTCCTGAAGGCAGAGGCACGGAACCTCAGTTTTTTCTATGGCGCTGTGCAGGCGCTCAAGTCCGTCACCATGCCTGTTCACGACAGCCGTGTGACGGCGCTCATTGGCCCCTCGGGGTGTGGGAAGTCAACGTTCTTGCGCTGCTTCAACCGGATGCATGACCTGACCGATCACACACGCTATGACGGGGAGATCATGTTCCACCCCGACAACGTGAACATCCTGCAGAAGAGCGTTGATCCGATCGAAGTGCGGATGCGGATCGGGATGGTCTTCCAGAAGCCCAACCCCTTCCCGAAATCGATTTTCGAGAACGTCGCTTACGGCTTGCGTGTGCGGGGTGAGAAGAACCGCTCCGAGCTCGCGGACCGCGTCGAAGCGGCTCTGAGGGATGCCTCTCTCTGGGAGGAGGTCAACAACCGGCTGGACAGCATGGCGTTCAACCTGTCCGGCGGACAGCAGCAGCGTCTGTGCATAGCACGTGCGCTGGCAACCGGGCCTGAATTGCTCCTGTTCGACGAACCTACCAGTGCGCTCGATCCGAACGCGACGGCCAATATCGAAGACCTGATCCACCGTCTGAGGGAAAAGGTCACGATCCTGATCGTCACCCACAACATGCAGCAAGCCGCCCGGGTCTCTGACTTCACGGCCTTCATGTACCTGGGAGAACTCATCGAGTTCAACGATACCAACACCGTGTTCACCAATCCGAACTCCAAGCAAACCGAAGACTACATCACCGGGCGCTACGGCTGAGCGGAGGCTGGTATGACACTGGAATCGCAGGGCATCGGCCACCACATCTCCCGGGAGTACAACCGGGAACTCACTGAGCTTCACGCCCATGTTCTTGAAATGGGCACTCTGGTCAGCGCACAGGTCCGGGATGCGGTCCGTGCCCTCGTCGAGGGGGATGTGGAACTTGCAGCCGCCGTGATTGCCCGTGATCCGGAAGTGAACGCGATGGAGCTTCACATCGATCAGGAATGCAACCTTGTGCTGGTGCGCCGTCAGCCCGCCGCAGGAGATCTGCGGCTGGTGTTTGCGGTGATCAAGGCGGTGATCGATCTGGAGCGGGTCGGTGATCTTGCCAAGCGCGTGGCCACTACCGTCCTGGAGACCCGTGGCCAAGAAAAGTTTGCCTCGCAGATCGGTCATCTTGGCGAGTCCGTGCAGGCCATCCTGTCGATGTCACTGGATGCCTTCTCCAGACTCGACGTGAACACGGCACTGACCGTTCGCGGCGAAGACAAGGCCATCGACGCCGAATGCAAGGCTGTCAGTCGCCAGCTTCTCACCTACATGATGGAAGACGCCCGCACCATCAGTGCCGGCCTCTCACTTGTCTGGGCTGCCCGATCGCTTGAGCGGATGGGTGATCACGCCAAGAACATTGCCGAATACGTCTTCTATGCGGTGCTGGGCAAGGACCTACGGCATATGAGCGTCGATGATCGTGAGGCCTGGATCAGAACTCACACCTCCAGTCCTTCCTGAGACACCTCATTCAGTCGGGAAGAAGCTTCCCGGGGTTCATGATCCCGTCGGGATCGAAGATCGCTTTCATGGCCCGCAAGGCCGAGATCTCCGCGTTACTCCGCGTGTAATGCAGGTAGTCACGCTTTAGCAGGCCTA
Organism: uncultured Gammaproteobacteria bacterium; assembly: GCA_903921135.1. Classification (GTDB taxonomy): domain Bacteria; phylum Pseudomonadota; class Gammaproteobacteria; order Pseudomonadales; family UBA5518; genus UBA5518. Next base: position 1,357 of record CAIXOY010000388.1, on the reverse strand, counting down.
TGCCGTGCTCTGCCGACACACTTCCACTGAACTCCCCGAGCAGAGCAGCAATGCCCTTGGCCAGAGGGGAGCACCGCTCGGCGAACGCATCTGCAGAGAGTTCTTCGGGTTTGAGGATGTTCAGATGGATGTTGCCGTCACCAATGTGGCCGTACCAGACCAACTCGAGGTCACTGTCGCCTGCCGCAACCAGTGCTGACACCCTTTCTATGAAGGTATCGAGGCGCCCCACTCGGACGCTTATATCGTTTTTCCAAGGTTTCCAGGCAGAGAGTGTGTCGGAAATGCTTTCCCGAAGCCTCCAGATGGCGCGGGACTGAGCCTCGGACGTGGCCAGCACGGCATCGACGAGTTCTCCGCGCTCCAGTCCCTCCTCGAAGATCGCGAGTGCCCGCGCTTCGTCGTGCTCTCCTGCGGATTCGTATTCCACCAAGGCATAAAACGGAGCCGTCTGAACCGGGGAGGCCGTCCCTTGGCGCGCCAATACTTTTTCAAGTGCATTGTTAGAAAAAAACTCGAACGCATTGATTTTAAGCGTATTCGAGAATTCACTTAAAAGTCGGAGGATCGCCGGAAATCCTCCGACACCGAAGAGCATTACCTGAGGTGGCTTTGGTGCGGGAAGCAACTGCACAGTCGCCTCCGTGACGATACCGAATATACCTTCCGACCCGATGAACAAGTGCCGGAAGTCAGGGCCGGTGTTGTTCTTGGCGAGTCCGTGATTCAGGCGCAATACCTCTCCACGGCCATCTACCACGACCAGCCCGCTGATCTGGTTGCGGGTCATGCCGTAGCGGATCACACGGATGCCTCCGGCATTGGTCGCGATATTGCCCCCTATCTGACTCGAACCCGAAGAGGCGAAATCCACGGGGTAGAACCAGTCGCGCTCCCGCGCGATCTCCTGCAGGCGCGCGGTGATCATTCCGGCCTGCACTGTGACGGAACGGTCCACTGCGTCCACTGAAAGCAGGCTGTTCATGCGGTCGAGTGCCACCACCAGCTCGCCAGAGCAGGCAACAGCCCCGCCGCACAAACCTGTTCGCCCCCCGGAGGGTACGAGGGACAGCCGGAACTCGCGCGCGATACGGACGATCTCCTGCACTTCCTCGGTGGTCTCGGGAAGTGCCACTGCGACGGGGCGCGGCACCCAGCCGGGGCTGCGATCGGCGCCGAAGCGCGCCAGGGAATCCGCGTCCCTCAACAGGCGGTGCTCGCCCAGAAGCGCGCGCAGACGCAGCAGCGCCGGGGAGTCCTGCATGCCGCTTGCCGCATCCGCCGGGATCGAAACGATCTCATGTGTCACGTTAGATAGGTCCTTCAACCAATTGTTTAATAGCTATTTATTTATGAT
>CAIXOY010000387.1 GCA_903921135.1 uncultured Gammaproteobacteria bacterium | reverse complement strand
GATCTTCCGTCGACACTCACACCGCCACGCTCGCGCTGGAGTACCTGAGGGAGGCCCCCCCTGCCCCACTGCCGCTGCAACTGCTGCTGGCGCTTCCCCGCCCGAAGATGCTGCGCCGCGTCTTGCGCTGCGCCTCCGAACTGGGGATCAAGCGGATCTGGCTGCTGAACGCCACGCGCGTCGAGAAAAGCTACTGGCAGAGCCCCTTGCTCTCACCCGGCAACATCGATGCATGGTGCGCTGCGGGACTCGAGCAAGCCGTGGACACGGTGATGCCCGAGGTATGCCTGCAAAAGCGATTCAAACCCTTCGTCGAAGATGAATTGCCCGGCATCGCGCGGCATACGAGATGTCTGGTCGCGCATCCTGCGGCCAGCGCCATCGCGCAGCCGGCACAGGCTCCGCTCACTCTGGCCATCGGACCAGAAGGCGGTTTCACCGACTACGAGGTGCAGATGCTCGGGGACGCGGGCTTCGCGGCCTGTTCGCTCGGGCCGCGGGTCCTGCGGGTGGAAACCGCCTTGCCGGTGCTGGCCGCGACACTGTTGCCCTGCCATGGCTGAAGAGCCATTCCGGAGGCTACACTCGCCGCTCAGTCCGGCGAGCGCGCGATGAACACCGAGCCCCTTGTTCCCAGACCACGCCTCGTCTATGCGCTGACCGAACCCGGCCGCTTCCTGCTCGAACTGAACACCCTCCTGCTCGCCCATCCCTGGTTACGACGCGCACGCCGCGGCGACGGTCACCCGGTGATGGTGTTGCCGGGCTTCATGGGTGCCGACGGTTCCACGGCAGCCCTGCGCTACTACATGCGCCTCTGGGGATATGACGCGCAAGGCTGGGGGCTCGGGCGCAATCTGGGCCTGCGCGCCTCTGATCCGGATTTCGAGAACAGGGTGGCCGAGCAACTCGCCGCGATCGTGCGTCGGCAGGGCCGCAAGGTGAGCCTGGTCGGATGGAGCCTGGGCGGTGTACTCGCACGCGAACTCGCCCGTGCCTGCCCCGAGCACGTGCGGCAGGTGATCACGCTGGGCAGCCCGATCGGCGGCAACCCCAAAGCCACCACGATCTGGCGGCTCTACGAACTCGCCACGGAAACGCGGCTCGACAGCGAGGAGCTCCGCGAGCGCATCGCCCGCATGATCGAGCCACCGCCGGGCGTACCCTGCACCGCCATCTACAGCGAGAGCGACGGCATCGTGGCGCACCAGGTGGCGCGCGAGCGCGAGACGCCGCTCACCCAGAGCATCCGCGTGAGCGCGAGCCACGTGGGGCTCGGCTACAGCGCCGCCGTGATGTTCCTGCTCGCTGACCGCCTCGCCCAACCCGAGGGGAACTGGAAGAAATTCCGGCGTCCGCGCCTCGGCAATCTCCTCCTCGCCTGAGCACGCACGGAGCGCCACCGATGCCGATCGACCGCGATCCGCGCAGCGTGTTTTCCGTCTCGCAACTGAACGAGGAGAGCCGCCGCCTGCTCGAAGGCGCGCTGCCCTCGGTGTGGGTCGAGGGCGAGATCTCGAACTTCCAGGCAGCGTCGTCCGGGCACTGGTACTTCACGCTGAAGGACGCCGGGGCGCAGGTACGATGCGCCATGTTCCGCGGGCGCAACATCCGCGCCCGGCTGCGTCCGGCGAACGGCGACTCGGTACTGGTGCGCGGCGGCATCAGCCTCTATGCGGCGCGCGGCGAGTACCAGCTGATCGCCGAGGAAATCGAGGCGGCCGGTCTGGGTGCCCTGCAACGCGCCTTCGAGGCGCTGCGCCGGCGCCTGGCGGCCGAAGGACTGTTCGACGAGGCGCGCAAGCGGCCGCTGCCGGCCTACCCCGCGCATCTGGGCGTGGTGAGCTCCACCGCCGGTGCCGCACTCCACGACATCCTCACCGTGCTCCGCCGGCGCTATCCGCTGCTGCGCGTGACGGTATTCCCCGTGATGGTGCAGGGTGCGGAAGCGCCCCGGCAGATCGCCGCGGCCATCGGCGCCGCAAACAGTCTTGCCGCCACGCTCGATCCGCCGCTCGATGTCTTGCTGGTCGGTCGCGGGGGCGGCTCCGCCGAAGATCTGCAGGCGTTCAACGAAGAATCGGTGGTGCGCGCGATCCACGCGAGCGCCTTGCCGGTGGTGTCGGCCGTCGGACACGAGACGGACGTCACGCTGGCGGATTTCGTGGCGGACAGGCGTGCCGCCACGCCCTCTGCCGCGGCTGAGCTGATCAGCCCCGATCAGGAACAACTCGCCTCGATCGTCGGGGCTCAGGGCATGCGACTGCAGCAGGTGATCCTGCGCAGGATCGCGCAACACGGCGAGCGCCTGCGCTGGCTGTCACGCCGCCTGCGCCACCCGGGCGCACGCCTGCGCGACCAGGCGCAGCGCCTCGACGAACTCGACGCCCGCCTGCGCACTGTGCTGCGACAGCGCCTGCGCGAGGCCGAGAGCCGCCTCGCGAACGCACACACCCGCCTCGGTGCACGCAACCCCCTGGCCACACTGACAGACCGCGAGCGCTTTCTCGGGCAATTGCAGCGCCGGCTGCAGTCTGCGATCCGCGCGTCGCTCTCGGCCCGCCAGAGCCGTCTTGCCGCCTGCGCACGCCTGCTCGATTCCGTGAGCCCCCTCGCAACGCTCGATCGCGGCTACGCCATCGTGAGTTCCCCCGAGGGCGAGGTGATACAGGACGCAGCGACGGTCGTGCGCGGCACACGGATCCGCGCGAGATTGGCGCGGGGTACGCTCGAGTGCGAGGTGCTGGAGGCACTTCCACCGCCGGCATGAGTCAGCCCCCGGGTGGCACTGCCCGGTGCCAGAAACGGCGTTTCTTCTGCCGCCAGAGTACGGGCTCGGGGATGCTGCCGTCCTGCTCGATGCGCAGCACCACGGCGCCCGCCTCTGCCGTGTTCATGATCCGCGCCTGCGCCTCGCGCCATCGCTCGACGACCTGCGGATGCGGATGCCCGAAACGGTTGCGGAAGCCGGCCGAAACCAGCGCATAACGGGGCGCAACGGCTCTGACGAAACGGGGCGAGGAAGAACTGCGGCTCCCGTGGTGTGGCACCAGCACAACGTCGGCGCGCAAGGACACGGGATCTGCCGCCAGCAGCGCATACTCGGCATCGGCGTCGATGTCGCCTGTCAGCAGCACCACCCGCCCGGCCGCTTCCACGCGCAGCACGCAGGAGGCCGTGTTGCCCTCGCGCCGGTCGCCTTCGCGCGGATGCAGGACGCGGAAGTCCACGCCATCGCGCTGCCAATGCATGCCGGCTGCACAGCGCCGCGCGCTGGTTCCGGGCTCGGGTTCGCCGCCCAGTTCCGCGCGAACGGGCAGCGCCGTGCGCACGCCTCCGGCGCCACCAGCGTGATCGCTGTCTGCATGACTCAGCACCAGAAGGTCGACGGAGGCAGCGCCCTGCGCGCGCAGCGCCGGCACCACGAGCGCGCGACCGGCATCGAAACGGTCGCTGTAACGGGGCCCGGCGTCGAAGACCAGCACATACCCTGCCGTGCGCAAAACCGTGGCAGAGCCCTGCCCGACGTCCAGCATCAGCAGTTCGAGCGCCGGAGCCGGCGGCTGAGGAGGAAACACGGCCGGCAGAAAACAGAACGCGCCGAGCACACGGGCGGGACACCCGCGCGGCGCCAGCATCCACAGACTGCCCGCCACTGCCAACCCGATCGCCCACCACGGCGCAGCGCCGTGTCCGTAGGCCACGTCGGGACTCAGCTCCGCACTGAAACGCAGGAAGCGGCCGAGGAGCTCAAGTGCCATCAATGAGAGTTGCAGGAAGGGGCGCGCCAGGGTTTCGGAGAAGCCCGACACCAGACTACCGAGCAGCCCGGCAGGCACGGCCACCAGATCGACGAGCGGGATGGCTACCACATTCACCAGCGGACCGAGCGGCGCCTGCGGCAGCCCCATCCCGAGCAGAGGTGCAGCGAGCGCGATGGCCACCACGTACTGCGGCCGCCAGAGCGCCTCGCGCCAGTGCAGGCGAGCGAGCCTGCCGCCCAAGCCGAGCAACAGAGCCGCCACGCTGAGAAATGAAAGCCAGAACCCGGGCTGCAGGGCCGCCAGTGGTTGCAGCGCAAGCACGGCCAGCGCTGCCACGGCGAGCGAAGCCAGCACGGGGCGGTGACGTTCCAGGCATACGGCCAGGACCAGCACCAGCGCCATCAGCACGGCGCGCTGCACCGACAGCGACCAACCCGCGAGCGCGGCGTAACAGAGCACCGCAGGCACGGCGAGCAGCGCCCCCCAAACCCGGGCCGGCAGGCGCTCGGCGAGTACCGGTAGACCGCGCGCAAGACGCAAGCCCGCAGCGAAGGCCAGACCTGCTACAAGGCTGATGTGCATGCCGGAGATGACAACCAGATGGGTGGTTCCCGTCCGCGAGAACACCTCCCAGTCGGCCGGCGTGAAGCGCGAATCGTCCCCGATGGTGAGCGCCAGCAAGGCCGCCGTGGCAGGACCTTCGCCTGCAATCGACAGCAGGCGTTCGCGCAACCGCTCGCGCCAGGGATCGGCGCCCGCGGGGCAAGCGCCTTCGCGCCGGGCCGCGCCCGTTGCACTGACATAACCGGTGGCATCGACCCCGTCGGCGTGCAGCCAGGCCTGGCGATCCGCCGATCCGGGGTTCAGGAAGCCGCGGGGCGCACGCAGCCGCAACCGCATACGCCAGGCCTCGCCGGGGTGGAAATCCCCCGCGCCATACCAGCTGAACTCCACCGCACGCCCCTGCCAGGCTGGCATGCCACGGTATTGGGCAGGCTCCAGGAGGCGTGCCCGCAGGCGCCAGACCGTCAGCCCGCGCTCCTGTCTGCGCTCAGGGAGTCCCTCGATGCAGAGCCTGAGCTCGGCGTCCTTCCCCTCGAGCGCCGGGGGAAGCATCGTGCCCAGCAGCCAGTGTCCGCAAAGCGCACCCCAGCACATGCCCGCCACGAATACCGCTCCCAGCCCGACGCCCCGTGGGGCACAGAGACACAGCGGCAACAACAGGGGCAGCAGCGCCACAACGAAGGGCTGCGGCGGCAATGCGGGGAAGAGGATCGTGGCGGCAATACCGGCCGCGGCAGCAAGCATCCGTGCGTGCATGAGAGGCGTCCCGTCCGTGGGTGCGCATGGGCCGTATTGGGCCGCGTCAGCACGGCGAAATCAAGCCCGTCTCACTCGTGGCGCAGGATCTCGGCAGGCTGCATGCGGGCAGCCCGCCACGACGGGTACACCGTGGCCAGGAAGCTCATCGCGAAGGCGACGCTGCACACGAGCGCCACGTTCGCAAACGACAGCTCGGAGGGCAGGTAGCTCACGGGGTAAACCGCCGCGTCGAGGAAGCGCACGCCGAACACACGCTCGACCACGCCAACGGCGTCCGTGATCACCAGCGAGAGTCCGGCACCGACGGCACCACCCACCACCGTGCCGGCAAGTCCGATCAGGCTGCCCTGGATCACGAACACCGCCATGATCGTGGCCGGGCTCGCCCCCAGTGTGCGCAGGATGGCGATGTCACCCTGTTTGTCTTTCACGATAAGGAACAGCGTGGACACCACGTTGAAGGCGGCTACGGCAACGATCAGGAAGAGCAGCACGCCAACGAGGTTGCGCGACATGCGGATCGCCTCGTGGAGGTTGCCGTGCGTGCGCGTCCAGTCGAAGCCGCGGAACCGCGGCCCCAGACCCTGCTCCACCTCGAGACGGATCCGGGGTGCGGCAAAGAGATCCCGCACCTGGAAGCGCACACCCTGCGCCGTACCGGGGCTGCCGCGCAGGCGCGAGGCCAGCCCGAGCGAGGTGAGCGTGAGGAGGTTGTCGACCTCGGTACCGGTGGAGAAGGTGCCGGCAACACGCACACGCTGCGTACGCGGCAGGAGTTGCCCGCGCGCATTCAGTTCCGGGACCAGAAGGAGTATGTGTTCGCCGGCGTTTACACCCAGAGTTGCGGCCACCGAGGCACTCAGCACCACCGCCGGTGCATCACCGGAGAGCTGCGCAAGCGAGCCCGCAGAGGCATAACTGCCGATCACGGAAATGCGCTGCTCGCTGTCGGGATCGATACCGTGCACGAGCGCGGGCAGGGCCTTGCCGCGGAACATCAGCAGGCCCTGCACATCGGCATAGGGCGCGGCGGCGCGCACCTCCGGATGGGCCTCGACGGCGTCCACGAGGCCACGCCACTCCTCGAGCGGCTCGGCGGGCTGGATGCTCACATGCGGCACCAGGGCAAGGATCCGCTCCTGCAACTCGCGCTCGAATCCGTCCATCACCGACAACACGAGCACGAGCAACGCCACGCCGAGCACCAGCCCCGCGCTGGAGACCCTGGAGATGAAGGCCACCAGCGCGCCACGCTGCGAGCGCCCCGCGTAGCGCAGCCCGACGGCGAGAACGAAGCGCCAGGGCAATTTCACGGCGCGTCCGGATGCAAGCGGCCGCCCGAGAGGCGCAGCACCCGGTCCATGCCGCCGGCGAGACCGCGGTCGTGCGTCACCACCACGAAACTGGTGCCGCCGCCCCGGTTCAGTTCGTCCATCAGGGCGTGTATGCCAGCGGCAGTGGCCTCGTCCAGGTTGCCGGTCGGTTCGTCCATCAGCACGCAGCGCGGATCCGACACCAGCGCCCGCGCGATCGCCACACGCTGTCGCTCGCCACCCGAGAGCTCGGCCGGCTTGTGATCCAGACGCGCACCCAAGCCCACGCGGGCCAGCATGTCGCGTGCCTTTTTCGCGGCATCGCGCGGGTGCTCCCCGCGGATCAGCAGGGGCATGGCGACGTTCTCCTCGGCGTCGAACTCGCCGAGCAGATGATGGAACTGGTAGACGAAGCCGAGCGCACGGTTGCGCAACCACCCGCGCTCGCGTTCATTCAACGCGCTGATGCGCTTGCCTTCCACCCAGACCTCGCCGGTGTCCGGCACGTCGAGCCCGCCGAGCATGTTCAGCAAGGTGCTCTTCCCGGAACCTGACTGCCCCACGATCGCCAAGCGCTCACCCCGACGGACTTCGAGCTCGAGTGCGTCGAGTACACGCACCGCCGAGGGTCCCTCGCGGTAGGACTTGCAGAGCGCCCGGCAGGCGAGCACCACCTCGGCCGCGTTTTCACTCATAGCGCAGGGCCTCCGCAGGACCGATGGCCGCCGCACGGCGGGCGGGAAAGAGCGTGGCCAGCACGCAGAGAAGAAGCGCGACAACGCTGACCAGCGCCACGTCCGCGCCCTGCAACTGCGAGGGCAGATAGCTGATGAAATACACGTTCGGATCGAAGAGCCTGAGCCCCAGGAGCTCCTCACCCCACGCGAGGATGGCGCCGGCGTTCAGCGCGAGCGGTATGCCCGCGGCAAGCCCCGCCGCGATCCCCGCCACCCCGGTCAGCGTTCCCTGCGCCGCGAAGATCGCCATGATCTGGCCGGGCGAGGCGCCCATGGTGCGCAGCACGGCGATGGCACCGCGTTTCTCTGCAACCACCATGGTAAGGATCGAGACGATGTTGAAGGCCGCCACGGCCACCACCACCATGAGCAGCAGCGTGACCATGCGTTTCTCCATGCGCACCGCGCTGAAGAGCGTTCCTTGGGTGCGGCTCCAGTCTTCTGTCGCCCGGCCCGGCTCCATGGCAGCCACCTGCGCGGAGATCACGGGCGCGCGTGACGGATCCTCCAGCATCAGGCGCACGGCGTGCACACCCTGGCCGGTGCGATACAACCGGCCTGCGTCCTCCAGATGCACCAGTGCCGTGCTGGCATCCACCTGCGCGCCGACCCTGAACACACCGACCACACGGAAGCGGCGCATGCGCGGCCAGGCACCGGCCGGGGTGACCGTGAGTTGCGGCAGCATCACCGTCACCGTATCGCCCACATCGACGCCGAGGGACCGCGCGAGAAGCCCGCCCAGTACGATGCCGAAAGCCCCCGGACGCAAATCATCCAGCGAGCCCGACACCATGCTGCCCGCAACGCCCGCGGCCGCTGCATCCTCACGCGGGCGCAGCCCGCCGAGTTCCACGCCGCGCACCACACCGGGCGTACTGAGCATCGCCGTGCCACCCGTCCAGGGCACCGCCGCGGCCACGCCGGGAATCCCGGCGAGCCGCGTTGCCAGCGGGCGCCAGTCTTCGGCGGGGCCCTGCGTGTAGACCGTGACGTGCGGCACCAACGAGAGGATGCGCGTGCGCAGCTCGCGATCGAAGCCGTTCATCACCGAGAGCACCACCACGAGCGCCATCACGCCAAGCGCGAGACCGCAGAGCGCGACGGCAGACACGACGGAGACGAATCGCGCACCACGGGAGGCACGCGCATAGCGCAGTCCGATGAAGAGGGGGAATGGGCGGAACATGTCGGCATTTAAGCACAGCGACCGCATGCGAACGCAGCGCCGGGGCGAGCACTTTTG
>CAIXOY010000386.1 GCA_903921135.1 uncultured Gammaproteobacteria bacterium | reverse complement strand
GAGCCAAACGGATTCGCTCAGTGAGTCGTTGCCGTCCCCGCCGAAGAGCGTATCGATGCCGTCGCCGCCCTCGAGTGTGTCGTTGCCCGTGCCGCCTTGCAGCAGGTCGTTGCCCGTGCCGCCCTGCAAAAGGTCGTCGTCGGCGCCGCCGTCCAGCGCGTCATCACCCATATCACCCGCGAGCGAGTCGTTTCCGCCCGCGCCCGGCAGCGTGTCATCACCCTCACCACCGCGCAGCGAATCCGCGCCTGACGTGGGACTGCCGGTGATGCCCGGGATATCCACCGCCACGTCCTGGTCATCGAAGCGCAGCACGTTGACATTCAGCAGCACATCGTTGCCGTCGGGGCCGCTCACATGCGTTTCGCTGCCGGTCTGGATGACGGTGTAATCGGCGTAATTCCCCGAGAAAACGGCTGTATCCGCGTCGCCACCACCATCGATCGTGTCGTCGCCGCCGCCGCCGCGCAGTGTGTCGTTGCCCACGAAGGACTCGAGCACATCCGCGAGTGCGCCACCCGTGATGCTGTCGTTGCTGCCTATCAGGCCGAAAGGCGAGGTACGGATGGAGCGCACATGGAGGTGGCCGTCAGTTTCAGCAGAGGCATCGAAGCGCAGCCCACCGTTCAGGTTATTCACGCCGCCGGCTTCCACCAACAGCGTCCGGCCTGCACCTATCAGGGTGTCGGGCGTGACCAGCAGTGCCTCGGACCACCACTCGTAATAGATGCGCTCCACCTGCCGAACCTGACTCAGGTCCACCGGCACATAGCCCATGCCCGAGGCGGACATGATCCACGTGTCGAAGCCGTCGCCACCGTCGATGGGGTAACCATCTGCTCCAGCGGTGATCGTGTCATCGCCCGCGCCGCCGTCGATGGCGCCGCCGTGTACCGGGTGGTAATCGAGCCAAACGGATTCGCTCAGTGAGTCGTTGCCGTCCCCGCCGAAGAGCGTATCGATGCCGTCGCCGCCCTCGAGTGTGTCGTTGCCCGTGCCGCCTTGGAGCAGGTCGCTGCCGCTCCCTCCCTGCAGAAGATCGTTGTCTGCACCGCCATCGAGCGAATCGTTGCCGAGAGATCCCGTCAGGGTGTCGTTGCCGCCCAAGCCGAGCAGTGTGTCATCGCCATCACCGCCCACCAGCAGATCATCGGGCGGAGTCGCTTGTGCCGTGAGACTGCTGGATACGGGAGCGGACTGCCGCGCGACATCCCCGGAACGGTCGATCATGCTGTACCCCTGCGATCACATCGTGAAAAACCCGCTGCTGCGGGTGCGCGCGAAGGATAGACGCGAGGGGTAGCGGGGGCTAGTTTTCCGGCCTACAACTCCCCGTCCGCCCCCCTGATCAATTCGCGGTAATACCGCGCGATCAGCAACAGCGAGGACACCGGCACACGCTCGTTGGTGCCGTGAAAACCCTTGAGTTCGTCGGCGCTGAGTTCCGCCGGCACCATCCTGAAAACGTTGCGCGTCAGCGCCTCGTAGTGGCGCGCATCGGTGGCGGCAGAAAGCAGGTTGGGCGCGACGATCACACCGGGCTTCACGCTCTCCAGTGTGCGCCGGATCAGCGCGAACTGCGGGCCCTGCATGTCGGAGACGGCCGAAGCCTCGCGCCGTACGCCGATAACGCTGATATCCACCTGCGGATCGCCGACGGCATGGCGGATATGATCGAGCACGCCTTGCGTGCTGTCGCGCGGATGCACGCGGAAGTTGATCGTGAGCGTGGCTGACGGCGGCAGCACGTTTTCCTTCACGCCGCCCTGCACGATGGTGGGCGCAATCGTCGTGCGCAGGATCGCGGCCGAGGCCGGCGCCGCACTCATCGACTTCACCACAACAGGCTCGAGCAGCCACAGATTCGCGAGCGCCACACGCTGACCGAAGCTCATGTAGGGCATGAGTTGCTGCAGGAACTCATGCGAGACACCATCGATTTTTCCCTCGAAAGGCGAGCGTTCGATGTTGCCCATCGCACGCGCCAGCCGCCCGATGGCGGTCTCTGCTATCGGCAGCGGCAGCGAGGAGTGCCCGCCCGGGCTGTGTGCCGTGAGCTGCAGCGTGAGATAGCCCTTCTCTGCCACGCCCACCACCGCAACCGGCCCCTCGATGCCGGGCACCGCACCCGTGGCGATCACGCCGCCCTCGTCGTCGACGAACTCGAGCCGCACGCCGCGCTCGGCCAACATCGCTGCGATGCGCGTGTTGCCCTGGCCTCCCGTTTCCTCGTCGTGACCGAAGGCGAACATCACCGTGCGTTTGGGCCGGAAGCCCTCGCGCGCCAGCGCCTCTGCGGCCTCCAGCTGGCCGATGATGCCGGCCTTCGTGTCGATGGTGCCGCGCCCCCAGACGTAGCCCTCTGCGATATCGCCGGCGAAGGGCGGATGCGTCCAGTCGGGCTCGCTGCCCGGTGCAACAGGCACCACGTCCATGTGCGACATCAGGAGGTAAGGCGCAAGCGTGGAGTCGCTGCCTTTCCAGGTGTAGAGCAGGCTGTAGTCGCTCACGATCTCCCGCGACGCCTGCGCGCTGAAGGCGGGATAGGTCGCGGCGATCCAGTCGCGGAAACTCACGAGTGCTTGCCGCGAGGCCTCCACATCAGCCGGCGCTGCGCCTTCCTGCCAGGAGATCGTCCTGAGTCGCACGGCCTCACCCAGCCGCCGCGCGATCGCATCCTGATCGAAGGCATCTTCAGCCGATGCAGCAGGCGCCGCAGGCGCGGGCGGCGCCACCATCAGCGTGCGCACCAGCAACACGGCGAGGAGCGCGAGCAGCGCCAAGGGAATCCACACGAGCAACATCTTGCGCACGATACCGAGCCTCCTGTGCGATACGGCACGCGCCTCAGTCGGCGCGCCGCGCCGCCACACGATAGAGCAGGAAGGCAACAACACCCAGCACCAGCAGGCCACCGCCCTGCCCCACGTGCCACGCTGCGGGCAGTGCCAGCACATCGGGCCTTCCGCTCATCACGATGGGCACGGCGATGGCTATGCCCATCAAGGCCTCGCCGGTGATCAGGCCCGCCGAGAACAGCGTGCCCGGACGGTGCGCAAGATCGCGTGCTGCTTCGTCGCGCGGATCGATGCCTTGGCTGCGCTCCACCAGATGCGCGAGCAATCCGCCGAGGAATATCGGCACCATCAACTCCAACGGCAGGTAGATGCCGATGGCCGCCGCCAGCACCGGGACGCGGAAGTGCGCACCGCGCGACTTGAGCCAGGCATCCACCGCAATGATCAGTGCGCCGAGCACACCGCCCAGCGCGATCATGTCCCAGGGCAAATCTCCACCGAACATGCCTTTGGCCACGGAAGCCATGAGCATCGCCTGCGGCGCGTTCAGCGAATTGGGATGTTCCGCCGTGGCGGGCCCGATGCCATAGGCGGCAGAGAGCAGGTTAAGCACCGGCGCCATCACCAGCGCGCAGGAGAAGGCCCCGATGCCGAGCATGAGCTGCTGCTTCCACGGCGTGGCGCCCACCAGATAGCCCGCCTTCAAGTCCTGCAGGTTGTCGCCGCCCACCGCGGCCGCACAACACACCACCGCGCCGATCATGATCGCTGCCACCGCACCGATGGGCGAATCCGCGCCCAGCAGCAACAGCAGCACCGCAGAGGCGAACAGGATGGTGGCGATGGTGATGCCCGAGACGGGGTTGTTCGAGGAGCCCACGAGCCCTGCCAGATACGCGGAAACCGAGACGAAGAGGAATCCTGCGACGACCATGATGATCGCCATCGGCACGCTCACCAGCCAGTCCTGCACGATGGCCTGGT
>CAIXOY010000385.1 GCA_903921135.1 uncultured Gammaproteobacteria bacterium | reverse complement strand
GCGCAGATGCGCCAGCGAATCAAGCGCCGCATCGCCGAAAGCACTCAAGGTGGGGCCAGGCTCGATCACAGTGACACCGATGCCGAAGCCCGCCACCTCCCAGCGCAGCGCATCGCTGAAAGCCTCGAGCGCGTACTTGGAACCGTGATAGGCGCCGCCGCCCGGAAAACCGAGTCGCCCGCCCATAGATGACACATTCACGATGCGCCCGGCACCGGCGCGACGCATGCCCGGCAGCACCAGCTGGCACAGACGTAGCGGCCCGAAGGCGTTTACCTCGAACTGCCGCCGCACCGCTTCGAGCGGCGTTTCCTCGAGCGCCCCGTGCTGCCCGAAGCCCGCGTTGTTCACCAGCACATCGATGTGTCCCAGCTCCGCCTGGACGGCCTGCACCGCGGCCTGCATCGAGGCTTCGTCGCAGACGTCGAGCAGCAATGGGCGGCAACCCGCGGCCTCCAGCGCGGCGAAACCTTCCGGTCTGCGCAGGCCTGCCCAGACCGTGAAGCCCGCTGCGGCCAGGGCGAGAGCGGTGGCCTTGCCGATGCCCGAGGAACAGCCCGTGATCAGTACAGCGCCGTTTGCGCTCGGAGGTGTCATCTGTGGTTCAACCTGCAGTTGGAATCAATTCGAGCGGGCACAAAAAAACCCGGCGCCTCGCGGAGCCGGGTTCTGTAACAGCCTCGCTGCGCGAGGATGTGAACTTACTGCGGAGCGGGCGGGGTCAGTTCCTTCACCTTCTCGGAAGCAGCATCGACAGCGTCGCCCGCGGCAGCAGCAGCGCCGTCAACGGCGGCAGCGGCATCAGTAGCAGCGCCTTCTACGGCAGCGGCGGCATCACCCGAAGCGCCTTCTACAGCAGCGGCGGCATCACCCGCAGCGCCTTCGACGGCAGCGGCTGCATCAGCAGCGGGTTCCGCGACCACTTCCGCGGGAGCAGGTTCAGCAGCCGGTGCAGCAGGTGCCTCGGCAGCGGCCGGTGCGGCAGGCGCTGCGGCCTCTTCCTTGCCGCCACCGCAAGCCACGAGGCCCGCAGTCAGCAATGCAGTCGTCAGGATGGCAGTTACACGTTGCATGAGATCACTCTCCTCAGGTTGGAACGGACGGGCCGAGCATAGCACCCCTTTCGGCGCTGCGGTCAACACGCTTCGGCCGGTGCGCTGTGTGTCAGGAACCGAAGACTTTGCGCAGCAAATCCGTGCTGCGCGCCACGGGGTCATGGCGGATCGATTTCTCCTCTTCTGCGAGCTTGAAGAAGAGGCCATCCAGCGTTTTGTCCGTGATGTATTCGTCCACGTCCAGATCATCGCCGAGCATCGCGGCGGCAGGGCCTGCCTTCTCGACCATGCGCTTGTAAGCGCGCGTGACCCCGGCATTGTCAGTGGCCTTGCTGACGATGGGTGTCAGGGCCTTTGCGAGCGAATCCGAGGTTTTGTCGCGGAAATACCGCGTGGCCGAATCGTCCGGGCCCGAGAGGATCTGGCGCGCATCGCTGAAACTCATGCCGCGGATGGCATCGCCCACGATGGGCGCTGCCTTGGGGATCGCCTGCTCCGCGGCGCGGTTGGCCGTCTGCAGGAACTCGTCCACCGCCTTGCCCTGCCCGAGCATGCGCAAACTGCTTTCGATCTTGCGCAGCTTGCCGGGCAGCGGGATGCGCACCTCCTTGTCGTCCAGGAACCCACCCGTGCGGGAGAGCCCCTTGATCGCGCGTTCGGAGCCGAGCGCGAGCGCCTCTTTCAGGCCACCGCTCATGTCGGACTGCGAGAGCCCGCCTGCAGGCGCCTTGGCGGAACTTCCGGTGCCGCTCACCTGCTTCAACGCGGACTTCCAATCCTGCGCGTGGCTGTGCTGGGGGAGCAGGAGCGATGTTGCAAACAGGCAGGTGAAGGCGAGTGCGATGCGCATAGGTGAAGCCCTGTGGAATCTGCGCCGATGGTGCGCCGCGCGCGCGCTGCGGGCAAGACCGCCGCTATCCGGGACTAGACCGCGGCGCCACAACGCCAGGCAATCGCGGCAGCGCGGCACGTCTGTGACAGAAGCCGGAGTGAATTGACGCCAGCGGAAGCCCGTCGTTAGGCTTCGGATCCATCGTTGCCGCCCCGCCCGCCCCGCTGCCTGCGGAGCGCTGCTCGTGCCCCACCGGAAGTCCCGCCTGATGTACCCCAGCCCGCTGCGCCCGTCACCCCGCCTTGCCGCGATTCTGCTAAGCGCGTGGCTGTGTGCCTGCTCGGAGAGCAATGACGACACACAAGCCACACACACGACGCTGGTCGACACCGCACTCACTCAAACGCAGGATTTGCCCCTCAGCCTGCAGTCCACCGGCCGACTGGAAAGCCGCGCAGCGCCCCTGGTGGCCGCCGAGATCGACGGCCGCGTGTTGCGCCTTGCCGTGGACGAGGGCGATGCGGTGAGCGCCGGGCAGACGCTCGCCTCGCTCGATCCCACCACCGCCGAGCTCGATCTGCGAGCGGCAATGGCAGAGGCAGCGCGCCTCGCCGCGCTGCTCGCGAACGAGGAGCGCCGCAGCAAGCGTCTGCGCGAACTGCACGCGAAGGGCTCCGTCTCGCGCGAGCAGCTCGATGACGCGGAAGCGCAGCGCCAGGCGCTCGCCGCGCAAGGCGATGTGGCGGAGTCGCGTGTGCGCATCGCGCGGGACATGCGCGCACGCACCGAGGTCCGCGCGCCGCTCGCCGGGCGCATCCAGAAACGCCTCGTGTCAGAGGGAGATTTCCTGAAACGCGGCGAGCCGCTCTTCGCCATCGCCACCAGCGGTGCACTGCGTGCGCTCTTACCCTTCCCTGAGCAGCAGGCGGCACTGCTTGCGCCAGGCCAGACGGTGGAACTCGATTCGCCACTGCTGCCGGGCAAGCGCGCGACGGGCACGGTCACGGAATTGCGCCCTGCGGTGGGCGCCGCCAACCGCGCGGTGTGGGCCATCGTCGACATCCCCGACACGCATGGCTGGCGCCCGGACGCAACCGTGCGCGGGCGCGTGCAGGTCGCCATGCACGCCGGGGCTGTGATGGTGCCGGCGCAGGGCGTGGTGCGCCGCCCTGCAGGCACCGTGGCCTACGTGATCGCCGACGGCAAGGCCTCACAGCGCGTGCTGCAGATCGGCGAGCGCAGCGGCGAGTGGATCGAGGTGCTCGAGGGGCTGCGTGCGGGCGAGCAGGTGGCCACCGAGGGTGCTGCCTATCTGAGTGACGGCGCGGCCGTCAGGCTTGCCGGGCCCACACCGTGAACCTGCCCGAACTGTCGGTACGCCGGCATGTGCTGGCGTACATGCTCTCCGCGGTGCTGGTGCTCTTCGGGGTCGTGAGCTTCAACCGCATCGGCGTAGACCGCTTCCCCGAGGCCGAATTCCCGATGCTCTCGGTGCTGACGCGGCTGCCGGGCGCCAACCCCGAGATCATCGATGCGAGCATCACCAACACGCTCGAAAAAGCCGTGAACGGTGTGGCAGGCATCGAGCACGTGCAGTCGATCTCGGCGCCGGACATGTCGCTGGTCCGCGTGAAGTTCGCGCTCGACAAAGACCTCGACGTCGCGTTCAACGAGGTGCAGGCGAAGATCAACCAGGTGCTGCCGCGCCTGCCCGATGGCACCGACCCGCCGGTGGTGGCCAAGATCGAAGTGGGCGGTTACCCGCTCATGTGGCTCACGCTGAGCGGGGACCGCACGCTGCAGCAGCTGAACCTCTATGCCGCGAACACCCTGAAGAAGCGTCTGGAAACCGTTCCCGGTGTAGGCGAGGTGCGCATCGGCGGCGAGCGCAGGCGCACCATCCGTGTCGAGGTCGAACTCGACCGCATGGCCGCCTTCGGCATCACGCTGCAGGACGTGCAGCTCGCATTCACGCGCGAGCACGTGCGGCTGCCCGGCGGCTTCCTCGTCACCGGCTCTTCCGAGGAGTTGCTGAAGGCCGATCTGGAATTCCACGACATCGACGCGCTCGCCGGCATGATCGTGGCACACCGCGAGGGCGCACCCATCCGCCTGGGCGATGTCGCGCGCGTCGATGACGGCGTGGCCGATGCGCGTCTTGCTGCGCGCTACAACGGCGAGCCCACGGTGGCCATCGGCATCGTGAAGGTGCAGGGCGCGAACTCGGTGCACATCGTGAACGAGGTGAAGCGTCGCCTCGCCGAGGAGATAGGCCCCTCGCTGCCCGCAGGCCTTGCCGTGGCCATCGTGCACAACGAGGGCGAGCTGATCGAGCAGATCGTGGCCTCG
>CAIXOY010000384.1 GCA_903921135.1 uncultured Gammaproteobacteria bacterium | reverse complement strand
GTGAAGGCATCGAAAATCAGGGCGCGCTTGTCCTCGGGAATGCCGATACCGGTGTCTTTCACCTCGAAGCGCAGGTGCTGCCCGCCCTGCGCAGCCGCGTCCTGCAGGTGTACGCGCAACTCCACCGCACCCTGTGCCGTGAACTTGATGGCGTTGCTCAGAAGGTTGTTCAGCACCTGCTTGAGGCGCAGCGGATCAATCAGGAAGGTACGCTGCGCGGCAGTGTCTATACGGCTGGTGAGCGAGAGTCCGCGCGAACGGATCACCGGGACATGCAGCCGCGTGACCTCGTCGAGCAGCGCCGGCAGGTAGACGGGGAGCAACTCGATCTCGAGTTTGCCCGCCTCGATCTTCGAGAAATCCAGCACCTCGTTCAGGATATCGAGTAGCGAACGCGCCGAGCCGTGGACCACCTCGAGTTCGGCGCGCAGCTCGGTGGCACGCTCGTCGGAGCGCATGAGCTCGAGCATGCCGATCACGCCGTTCATCGGGGTGCGGATCTCGTGACTCATGCTGGCAAGGAATTCGGATTTGGCGCGGCTCGCCTCGTCGGCGCGCAGGCTCTCCTTCCGCAGCTTCTCGTTGACGGCCTCGGTCTCGCGGAACTTGGCCTGCGCGATGCGCTCGGCGCGAGCGATGGCCAGACTGCCGGCGGCGAGCAGGCCGAAGATCAGCAACACGAGCGCGCGCTGCCTCGCGATCGTCGCGAGCCAGTCTGTGGCCCGGTAATCCACACCGACCAGCATCGGGCTCTTCACAGCGCCGTTCCAGAGCCACACATAGGCACTGACCCACTCGCCCCATTCGTCGGTGTAAGGCGTACCGCCGAAGCGGCCCTTGCCCGCGAATGCCGCACGGATTTCGCCCGATGCGTCGGGGTAGGGAGCGCCCAGGGGAGTGACCTGCTCGCGTTCGCCCTCGATGCGGCCATCGCCGTTGAAATCGGTGTCGGAGTCGGCGATGTGGATGACGCTGCCGTCGGGCATGAGCATCAGGACGTAGATGTCGGCGACCGCAGGGTTTGACGCGAGCCAGCGCTTCTGGATGTCGAGGATGCGCAGGTAATCGGGATCGTCTTCCGCGGTGCCCGGCGTGAGACCGAGCAGGCCGAGCGCGACCATGGACTCGGCATAGGCAGGCGCCACGCCCTGAAGCATGTCGCGCATGCGGACACGCTCGGCCTCGCCGTTCATCCATGCGCCCGCAAGGCCTGTGGTCAGAAGCGCAAGCACGACCGGGAGCAACCAGCGCGGGTGGGGCACAGCCCTGACCGCAGCGGGCAAGCCGCGCAAGGAAAGCACCCAGCAGAGCGCCACCACCACCACAAAGGTGAGCGCATCTGTTCCGGGATGGAGAAGTATCTGGGGCACGTGCAGACGTGGCTCCGGGCTCTGGCCGAGTATCAGCCGAACGATAACACGCGACCCTCTGATATGCTCCGGAAGACCCTTCGGATTGCAGGCGTGGAGCCCTTATGCGAGCTGTGTTCTATCACCACCACGGCGATGCCGGTGTGCTCGTAACCGGAGAGCTGCCCGTACCGCCGCTGCAGGATGACGAAGTCCTGGTGCAGGTGGCCGCTGCCGCCGTGAACCCCATCGATCGGCGCCTGCGCGCGGGGGAATTGCAGGCATACCTGCCGCGCACATTTCCGGTGGTGCCCGGCTTCGATCTGTCGGGGCGCATCGTGCGCGTCGGGCAGGCGGTGAGCGGCTGGCAGGTGGGCGACGAGGTCTTCGGGCTCTCGTTCACCTGGTCGGTGCAGCACGGAACCTACGCGGAATTCGCGCCCGTCCGCGCATCTGCCATCGCACGAAAGCCCGAATGGCTGAGCCACACAGAGGCGGCCGCACTGCCGCTGGTGACACTCACGGCGTGGCAGTCGCTGGCGGAATTCGCGCAACTCGGTGCAGGTCAAAGCGTGCTGGTGCAGGCGGGAGCAGGCGGCGTGGGCAGCCTCGCCATTCCCATCGCAAAACATCTGGGTGCGCGCGTCTACACCACGGCAAGTGCCGCGAACGCCGACTACGTGCGCGGGCTCGGAGCAGACGTGGTGATCGACTACCGCAGCGAGGATTACGCAGCCGTGATCCGCGCGCAGGAACCCGCGGGCGTGGATGTGGTGCTGGAGAGCATCCTCACCGACGCAGCGATAGAAACCGCCATGCGGCTCGTGAAACACGGCGGCGCCGTGGCCTTCATGAACAACGAGCCGCCGGATATCCCCGATCTGCGCGACAAACCTGTGAAAGCGGCCTTCGTCCACCACCGCGCCGACGGCGCCAGCCTGCAGCAGTTGCTGGGGCTCTTTGAGCGTGGCGTGCTGCGCGTGCCGGAGATCCGCGTGATGGACCTCTCCGAGGCCGCAGAGGCGCACCGCCTGTCGGAAGCCGGCCACACCCGCGGCAAGATCGTGCTCCGCCCGTAGGAGGGGGCCATGCCCCCGACCGGGCCCCGGCAAGACTGCTGTCGCGGGCATGGCCCGCTCCTACAGCCGGTGCCGTGGGAGGGGGCCATGCCCCCGACCGGGCCTCGGCAAGACTGCTGTCGCGGGCATGGCCCGCTCCTACAGCCGGTGCCGTGGGATTGGGCCATGCCCCCGACGGGCCGATTCAGGGCCCCAGCAACAGCGCCCCTCGCGCGGGGCGCACGCCCAGAAACAGGGGAAGGCGTTCACCGCGCCGCGCGAAATGCATCGCCGCCGCCTGCTCCAGCACGGGAACGCCCTCAGCCCGGGTGACGGCAACAAGGCATCCGCCGAAACCGCCACCGGTCATGCGCGCGCCGCCCTCGCCGGCGAGGGCTTCGTTCAGCACATCGGCCAGCGCATCCACGGGCGGCACGCTCACCTCGAAATCCTCCCGCAACGAGGCATGAGAGGCGCGCAGGCACTCGCCCAGCACCCGCAGGTTTCCCTCGCGCAGCGCCTGCACTGCAGAGAGCGTGCGCGCGTTCTCGCCAAGCACATGGCGTGCACGGCGCAGCAGCACGGGATCAAGGCCGGTTGATCCCTGCTCGAACGCGCCGGCATCGATATCCCGCAGGCTCGCCACGCCGAAATGCCGCGCAGCGGCCTCGCACTGTTGCCGGCGCAGGTTGTACTCGCTGTCCACCAACCCGCGTTTCACACCGGAGTGCAGCACGACGATGCGCAGATCCGGATCGAGGGGCACGGGCTCCACCGCGAGTGAACGGCAATCGATCAGCAGCGCGGCACCGTCCTGGCCGGCTGCAGACACGAGCTGGTCCATGATCCCGCACTGGCACCCCACGTAGTGGTGCTCGGACCACTGGGCCTGTCGCGCAAGCGCAACCGCGCCAGGCTGCGGTTCCACACCCGCAAGCCGGGAGAACCCGAGCGCCATCGCCACACCGAGCGAGGCTGATGAAGAAAGCCCCGCGCCCTGCGGCAGATTGCCGACGATGGCGACGTCGGCGCCGGGATTCTCCGCACCGGCGGCAGCGCGCGCCGCGAGGACGCCGCGCAGATGATTCGACCAGTGCCCCGTCCCGGCTCTCGCCAGAACCGCGTCCAGCCGCACCGTCTCGACGTCTGCGGACACGTCCGGCGCGACACACCGCACACGAGCATCAGCGTGCGGGGCGAGCGCTACCACCGTGCCCAGCGGCAACGCGGCCGGCAGCACGAAGCCATCGTTGTAGTCGGTGTGCTCGCCGATCAGGTTCACGCGCCCGGGCGCAAAACAGAGCAACGCAGGCGCACGACCAAAGGCCGTGCGGAAGGCCTCGTCCGCGCGCTGCGCGAGCGCATCGTTCCGGTTCATGCGGGCAGGGCATCGCGCAGGCGGGCGGCAGCCTGTTCGGGCGTCAGGTCGCGCTGTGACTCGGCGAGCATCTCGTAGCCCACCATGAACTTGCGCACATTGGCCGAGCGCAGCAGCGGCGGATAGAAATGCGCGTGCAACTGCCAGTGCGGATGCGTGCCGGGGAGATGCGGTGCACCGTGCCAGCCCATCGAGTAGGGAAACGGACAGGAGAAGAGCGCGTCGTAGCGCGAGGCGAGTTCGCCAAGCGCGCGGGCCAAGTCCTCGCGCACAGCCTCGTCCGTGTCTTCGAGCCGTGCGATCGGCAGGCGCGGCAGCAGCAGCGTCTCGAAAGGCCATGCGGCCCACCAGGGCACCAGCACCAGCCAGTGCGCGTTGGAGAGCACCTCGCGCGGGCCGCCGGCCTCGCGCGCGGCCACGTCCAGCAGCAGCGTGCGGCCGTGCATCTCGAGGTACTCGCGCTGGTGCCGCTCTTCCAGTACGGCCTCGACGGGCAGGTGGGCGCTCGCCCACACCTGTCCGTGCGGGTGCGGATTCGAGCAACCCATCTGCTCGCCCTTGTTCTCGAAGACCTGCACCCAGGCGTGATCCTGCCCCAGCATTGCGCTCTGTTCGCACCAGCAGTCGATCACCGCGCGGCGTTCGGCATGCAAGAGTTCGGGCAGCGTGCGCGAGTGATGCGGCGAATAGCAGATCACGCGGCAGCGCCCATGCACCGGCTGCGCGCGGAGCAGCGGATCATCCAGCAGTTCGCCAAGGGGCGCGGGCGGCAAGGCGGGGAAGTCGTTGTCGAAGACGTGCACACCACGGTAGTGCGGGTTCACCTCCCCACCGACGCGCGCATTACCGGGGCAAAGGTAGCAGGCGGGATCGTGCGCCGGCGCTGCGAGTTCAGGAGCGGTGGCCGTGTGCCCCTGCCACGGCCGCAGCGCGCGCTGCGGCGACACCAGCACCCAGCGCCCGGTGAGCGCGTTGCGGCGGCGGTGAGCGCCCTCGGGCCCTGCCGTACTCACGCCGGTGCCACGTCTCGCAGGCCCATCCACTGCGCGCGCCTGCCGAGGACGAAGCGGTTGCAGGCGAGCGCGGCGAGCACGGAACTGGCGAGCACGATCACCATGAAATCGATGTAGTGCATACCGATCAGCCCCGACGGATGCCACAGGAAGGTGTAGCCCGCATAGAGCGCGAAGCCCCAGCACACGCCGGTGATCGCCGCCGCCGAGCCCACACCGCGAAAGAGCAGGCCCACCACGAAGGCAGACAGCACGGGCATGGAGAGCAGCCCGTTCAGTTGCTGCAGAAGGTTGATGATGCTCTCGGCGCTCTGGTAGACCGGCACCACCGCGATCGCGAACACCGTCACCACCACCGAGACCACCGCAGCGAGGCGCCAGTGATCCCCGACTTTCCCGATGAACTGATCGTGGAAGTCCACGGAATAGAGCGCGACCGTGCTGTTCAGCACAGCGCTGAACGTGGTGATCACGGCAGCCGCCACCATCGCGGCGAAAGCGCCCGCCATCCAGCCCGGCAGCACCTCGCCTACGAGCCTGCCGTACGCGGCATCACCGATGTCGCCGAAGAGCTTGTAGGCCACCACGCCCGGAATCACGACGATGGGCGGCACGATCACGGCGCATAACGTGGGGGGCGGCGCGGAGTTCGTCATCTCGCTACCGGCGGCCGACGCGCCGGGCGAGCCGGACGAGAGCCCCTCGGCCGACGAGGACATCTGACGGGGCGCGCCAAGCTGGCGAGCGGATCGCAGGGCAAGCGCCGTCTCGTCGCTCGCCGGCGGCTCTTCGTCTCGCGCATTTGGGAAGATTGGCTCCGTGGGAGGGATTCGAACCCCCGACCGGGCGGTTAACAGCCGCCTGCTCTACCACTGAGCTACCACGGAATGGCCGGTATTGCTGCGGGCCGAGGGCCTCGAGGACAGGCCGCCCGTCAGCAAGGGCGCGGTTATAACAGAGGCATTCGGCCAAGGCCAGAGCCTCGTCTCGCCTTTTTTATTCAGGCACTTGGCTGATTTTTAAGGGATCGGCGGGCGATGGAGGCCGGAGGGGGAATCGAACCCCCGGTGCGGGATTTGCAGTCCCGAGCATTACCACTTTGCTATCCGGCCCCGTCGCGCGCCTCGCCGGCCTTGTCGCCGCGAGGAACGCGGCGGACCGGGTTTTGACCTGGCCACGCCGCGGGGAGGGGAGATATAGGCCGCGCCGGACCGCAGGGTCAAGACGGGCGGTTAGCCGTGCGTAACCGGCGCTGACCTGCCGAACGGCGAAAAAAGCCCGCTGCGGCGGCGGCGTGGCCGCTGAAGCGCGGCTTGTCTGTCACACAATGCGGTGAAAGCGCCTTGCCGGCGACGGCTTTTCCGCAGTGCAGCGTTGTTTTCATGGCCAGGAACAGAGT
>CAIXOY010000383.1 GCA_903921135.1 uncultured Gammaproteobacteria bacterium | reverse complement strand
TGCTGGGCAACCGCCGCCTGCCCGAGAACTTCTTCGCCGGTCGCATCGTGCTGATCGGCACCAGCGCGAGCGGCCTGCGCGATCTGAAGCCCACGCCCATCGGTGCGGACTACCCAGGTGTCATGATGATCGGCGCCGTGATCGACAACCTGCTCCACGGCCGTGGCCTGCAGCGTTTGCCCTTCTTTGGCGCGTGGTGCGTGCTGGGGGTGGTGCTCGCGGCCGCTGCCGAGGCGGCACGGCGCGGGCGCATCAACGCCGCCTTTGCGATCGGCGCAGGCGCCACGCTGGCGGCGGGAGTGGCCTCTGCCGTTCTCGCGCTGCAGCCGGGCGTGATCACGCCCTGGCCGTTGCCGGCGCTGGCGGTGGCGGTTTTTCTAGGCCTGCTAGCCTTCCGGCAGTACCGAGCACGGCAGGCGGAGCTTGCGCACACGGTGCGCACCTTCGAGCGCTTCATGGATCCGGCCGTGGTGCGGCGGCTGCTCGATGATCGCAACGCCGCTGAACTGCTCGCGCCCCGCAGCTGCGAGCTCACCGTACTCTTTTCCGATATCCGCGGTTTCACGCGACTCTCCGAGACGCGCAGCGCCGTCGAAGTGGTGCGCCTGCTCGATGATTATTTCGGGCGACAGGTGCAGGTGATCTTCCGCCACGGCGGTACGCTGGACAAATTCATCGGGGATGCCGTGATGGCTTTCTGGGGAGCGCCCGAGCCCAACGCCGCGCAGCACCGCGCCGCCATCGCCTGCGCCCTCGAGATGCAGCAGGAGATGGAGCGCTTCCGGCAGGATTACGCCTTCGAGGATTTCGGTATCGGCATCGGCATCCACACGGGGCCTGCGGTGGTGGGCATGGTGGGCTGCGAGCAGCGCTACGATTTCACCGCGATCGGCGATACCGTGAATCTGGCGAGCCGCATCGAAGGGCTCACCAAGGGCCGCGCTACCATCCTCGTGTCCGAGGCCACGCGTGCGGGTGCTGCCGGTCACTTCACCTTCCGCCCGCACGGCTCGGCTGCGGTGAAGGGGCGGGAACAGACAGTGGAGCTTTTCGAACCTGTGGGAGGTAAAGACGATGCGGATCACGGGACGTAGTTCATTTGCCGCGCTGTTGCTCGGGCTTGCGCTCGCCTCCGGGGCTGCGCGGGCCGAGGACGCGGTGCTCGCGCGGGCATCGGCGCTGGCCGAGTCCCCGGCTCCTGGCGCAAAGGAGGGCGACAAGCTCGCCGCGGGCACCACGCTCAGCGTGCTGGAGCGCAAGGGCGGCTGGTACCGGGTGCGTGCGGGCTCGGGGCAGGAAGGCTGGGTGCGGCTGTTGTCGGTGCGGCTCGCGCCGCGCCGCGCCGACCCTGGCGACGCCGGCTCGGGCAGTGCGGCGGGTGCGGCCTTGAGCGGCGCCGAGAGCGGTGGCGCGAGCGGTGCTGCTGCGGGCGCCATCGGCAGCATGGTCACCGGCAGTGCCGCGGATTCCACCGCCGTGCGCGGCGGCGCCTCCGGCAAGCTCTCGGGCAAGCATCTGGTGGATCCCGCGAAGGCCGAGGGCCAGGCCTCGCTCGAGCAGGTCGAGAGCTTCAAGCCCTCGGATGCCGAGATGGACGATTTCGAGAAAGGGCTGGATGCCCCGGCCGGGGAGGCACCGACGCCATGAAAAAGCGCTTTGGCTCCGTGCTTCTGCTTGCGCTGGCAGGCGTGGCGCCTGCGGTTTGTGCCATTGATCTGGGGGGCATCCTCAGCACGGCGCAGCGCATCGCCGATACCGCCAAGCCCGCTGCCGACCCTGCCGCCCAGGAAAAGCTCCTCGGCGAGGAAGCCGCGCGCGAGATCCTCTCCAGGGCACCGCTCGCCCCCTTGCCCGGGCTGCAGCGCTACGTGAACCAGCTCGGGCGCTATCTTGCCGCTGGCAGCGGCCGCACGGACGTCGACTGGCGTTTCGCCGTCATCGACGACGCCAGCGCCAATGCCTGGGCCGCGCCGGACGGCTACGTCTTCGTCACCACGGGGATGCTGGCGGATGTGGGCTCGGAGGCGGAGCTCGCGGGCGTGCTGGCCCACGAGATCGAGCATGTGGTGCAGCGTCATCACCTGAAAGCCATTCAGGCGGCCAGCCGTCGCGGGCAGCTCGCGGAACTCGCCGGTATTGCACAGGACACCGCGGCTGCCGAAGGTGCCTCCACCGTCACTGTGAACCCTGAGCTCGAAAAGCTGCGCGGCACCATCGGGCAGCTCTACGAACGGGGCTTGAGTCGTGGCGATGAACTCGACGCGGACCGTCGCGGTGTGGAGTTGGCAGGGCAACGCGGCTATGACCCTTACGGGCTGATGCTGGTGCTGCAGAAGCTGGGCGCGCACGGCAAGGACGATGCCTCGCTTGCCAGCTTTACCCGTACCCACCCGTCTATCGAGGAGCGGCTGAAGAAGCTGGAGGCGGCGGTGGAGGATCTGGATCCTGCGTTCTTTCCGGGCCGCACTCAGGAGGAGCGTTACCGCAAATACGCGCAGTTCTGATCGGGGGCTGTTGTCGCGGGCATGGCCCGCTCCCACTTGGCCCGTAGGAGGGGGCCATGCCCCCGACATTCCCGGCGTCGGGATCAGTCCGCGAAGATCTCCTGGTAGCTCAGCA
>CAIXOY010000382.1 GCA_903921135.1 uncultured Gammaproteobacteria bacterium | reverse complement strand
TTGTAAATGCCGATCACGGGGATCTGCTGGTAGGCGCCCGTCGAGATGTCGCTATTGGCGACGTTGCCGCGCAGTTCGACCTTCACGTCTTCGCTGACGTCGAAGTCAAGGGTGCCACGTGCGGCCTTGGTGTCGTCGTCGGCCATGTCGGCGCCCGCGCCCGGTCCGGGCGAGCCGCCGACGGCGCTGAAGGGATAGATGTTCTCGATGTAGGCATCCTGCTTGTGATACAGGACGGCCACGCGGCCTGCCACACCGTCGGTGATGGGGCCGCCTACCGCTGCCTGTACCGTCCGGTCCTTGGCATCCGTGGGGCTGTCGAACTGGCCATAGGTCACGTCTACATAGCCTTCCACCTCTTCGGTGTTGGGCTTGTTCGAGATGTAGTGGATCAGACCACCGGTGGCGTTACGGCCGAAGAGGGTGCCTTGGGGACCTTTGAGTATCTCTACCCGCTCGACATCGAAGAGGGCGAAGGTCTGGGCTTGCGAGGAGGCGATGTAGCCTTCGTCGAGGTAGACCGCGTTGGGCGCTTCGACCACGTCGTTGAAGTCGTTCTGCGTGACGCCACGGATGGTGAACTGCGTGTTCTGGCCGGCGAGGCTGCCGCCGATGTGAACGCCCGGCGTGAAGGAGGCGATGTCCACGCTCTGCTTGATGCCGAGCGCCTGCATCTGCGTGCCGGTGAAGGAGCTCACCGAGATGCCGACATCCTGAAGGTTCTGTTCGCGCTTCTGCGCGGTAACCGTAATTTCCTCAAGCACGCTGTCGGCGAGCGCGGTATTGCCGACGAGCACGCCCGCGGCCGCGATGGCCAGGGCGAGCGGTGCGCGACGGGAGATCGCACTGCGCACGGTGGGGGTCTTCTGCATGGTGTCGCTCCTCGGTTTCTAGTAGTGAAAGCATTGAGACTCGGGAATCGTATCCCACGGTAAGCACGTCCTGCGACCCGAAATAGCCGGGCCTTCTTCCGCAATTCGAGAATAGCCAGCACCCTCTCGAAGATCAATAGACTTTCTATTGAACTTCAATGCAGGCGCGGTGTAGGCTTTTTGCTGTCCCTGATATACACCCCATTTTTTGCGAAGGAAAGTTCCCCGATGCGATCCATTCACCTCGACCTTCTCGGCACCGAGACCCGCTTTGTAGACACGGGCAAGTACCGTTCCCGCGTGATCTCCGGGCGGGGTCAGGGCGAGCACCTGTTTCTGATGCACGGTGGTGGCGGCCACGCCGAGACCTACTCGCGCAACCTGGTCGCACTGTCCAAGGCCTGCCAGCCGCACGCCTTCGATTACATCTGGCACGGCATGTCCTCCAAGCCGGTCTACTCGAACGCGGGCCCCGCAGAGAAAGGCCATTGGCTGTCGCAGTTCACCGACCAGTTGCTGAACCTGATGGACCACATGGGCATCGAGAAAGCGGCGGTGGAAGGCGAGTCGCTCGGCGGCTGGATCGCGCTCGACATGGCGATCAATCACCCTGACCGCACCTCGAAACTCATCCTGAACACTGCCTGGGGCATGCACCTCGACCCCACCAAAGTGCACGAAGGCGCGAGCGACCTGAAAGCGCTGCGCGAAACCTCCGTGAACGCACTCATGAACCCCACCCGCGAATTGCTGCGCAAGCGCCTCGACTGGCTGATGCCGCTAGGTGGTGTCACCGAGGAGCTCGTCGAACTGCGCCTCGCTCTCTGGCAGGACGAGGAGACCCGCAACGCGCTTCTCGAGTATTACGACCGCCTCTTTGCCGACAACATCGGCGAGTTCTATTTCAACGAAGAGCAGATCCGCACCATCCGTTGCCCCACGCTGGTGCTCTGGACCGACAAGAACCCGATCCACGGCACCGACGCCGCCGACCGTCTGGAGGAAATCATCCCGGGCTCGCGCAAGCACGTGATGAAGGGCTGCGCCCACTGGCCGCAGTGGGAGCGCCCCGAAGAGCACGACACCGTCGTCTGCGATTTCATGCGCTCCTGAACCCCGTCACACCCGATAACACCGAGGGCCGCCCCCATGAACGAAGCCGTACCTCCGAAGCGCCGTGCCGCGCGCACGCGCGTCAACACGATCAGCAACAGCCGCACCAACGACCAGAAAACCCAAAGCCAGTACCAGCCCTACAAGGATGCGGCCTGGGGTTTCATCAACCACTGGTACCCCGCGCTCTTCAGCGGTGAACTCGGTGAAGATCAGGTCGAGGGCATCCAGATCTGCGGTATCCCGATCGTGTTGCGGCGGGTGGACGGGCGCGTGCTCGCATTGAAGGACCAGTGCATCCATCGCGGTGTGCGGCTCTCGGCGAAGCCGATGTGCTTCAACAAGAAGACCATCAGCTGCTGGTACCACGGTTTCACCTTCGATCTGGAGACCGGCGGTCTCACTACCATCGTGGGCAACCCCGATGACAAGCTGATCGGCACCACCGGCATCACCACTTACCCGGTGGAGGAAGTCTCGGGAATGATCTTCGTGTTCGTGCGCGAAGACGATTTCCCGGATGAGGACGTACCCCCGCTCGCGAGCGATCTGCCGGTGCGTTTCCCGCAGAACAGCGAGCGCTTCCCGCACCCCTTGTGGCCGGCGGCTCCCGGCCTGATGGACGAGAACGCCGTGGCGCTGGGCATGCACCGCACGGGTGATTGCAACTGGCGCATCGCCTGCGAGAACGGTTTCGACAATGCCCACATCCTGGTCCACCAGGACAACACCATCGTGCAGGCCATGAACTGGGTGCTGCCGCTCGGCATCCGCCCGGCGAGCGATGACTGCATCACGCTGATCGAAGACGAGAACGGCCCGAAGGGCCTGATGCAGTGGCTCTTCACCGACCGCTGGGAGCCCATCCTCGAGAACAAGGTACTGGACGCGAAGGTCGAGGGCCTGAACGGCCGTTTCTACCGCACCTCCGTGGTGCTGCCCGGCGTGCTCATGGTCGAGAACTGGCCCGAAGAGCACATCGTGCAGTACGAGTGGTACGTGCCCATCACCGACGACACCTACGAGTACTGGGAAGTACTGGTGAAGGTCTGTCCGACGGAGGAAGAGCGCAAGAAGTTCGAGTACCGCTACGAGCGCGTCTTCAAGCCGCTCTGCCTGCACGGCTTCAACGACTGCGACCTCTACGCACGCGAAGCCATGCACGAGTTCTACGCCGACGGTACCGGTTGGGACAACGAGCAGCTCGTCGCCACAGAGGTCTCGCCCATCACCTGGCGGAAGGTTGCCTCGCGCTACAACCGCGGTATCGCCAAGCCGGGCAAGGGCGTGGACGGTGCCGTCAAGACCTCCAGCATCCGGCTGCGCCGCATCTCGGACGGCGACGCACCGGGCTACCGGGTGAAGAAGATCGAGGACTGAGACGGTGGGATCCCCCTGCTCCGTGTCATTGCGCTTCGCCGATGGCGTGGAGCAGCGCGTGCCCGTTGCGCCCGGCCAGAGCGTGCTCGACGCAGCGCTCGCTGCGGGTGCGCCGGTCCTCAACCAGTGCCGCAGCGGCAGTTGCGGCTCCTGCGTGGCGCGTCTTGCCGAGGGAGATGCGCGCATGCGCAGCGGCGCGGCGAGTTCGCTACTGCCGGGCGAACAGGCGCAGGGGCAGCGTCTGCTCTGCCTGACGGAAGCGCACGCCGACAGCGCCTTCGAGTTTGCCTACGACAGCCAGGCCGCCGCGGGCGGGCCTGTCAGCGCCAGTGCCTTCGTCGATGCCATTGAACGCATCGCGCCGGATGCGGTGCGCCTCAAGCTCGAGCTTGCAGAGGGCGACTGGTTCGATTTCCAGCCCGGGCAGTTCATCGAACTCACGGTGCCGGGTACGGATGCCAAGCGCCGCTACTCGATGGCCTCCTCTCCGGCAGACCTGCCGTCGTTGGAATTGCTGGTGCGTCTGCTCCCCTCGGGTGCCATGTCCGATTACCTGCGCGATCGCGCCCGTGTGGATGATGTGATCCCGCTCACCGGTCCCTATGGCGCGTTTTTCCTGCGCGAGAAAGTGAAAGCGCCGCACATCATGATTGCCGGCGGCACCGGCCTCGCGCCCATGATGTCGATGCTGGACGCCATCCGTGCGCGCCCGGGCATCAAGCCCCCGGTGCTGCTCAGCTTCGGCTGCGCCACGCCGGGAGGGCTGTTCAACCTGGAGGAACTGGAGCTGCGCGGGCACTGGATGCCGGGCCTGCGCACGCTGATCTCGGTGGATGCGGGCGAGCCCGGAGCGCAGTGGCGCATCGGCAACCCGGTGGACGCGATCTCGGCCGAGGACGTCCGCAATCCGGCGAGCGTGGCCTATCTGTGCGGCCCGCCCGGCATGGTGCGCGCGGCCCGTGCACACCTCGAGCGGCTGGGGCTGGCCCCGGCCAACATACATGCGGAGCAGTTCGTCGCCAGCGAGTGAACGTTCCGTCTGCCGTGCAAGCAACCCGATAACGACACTGGGGAGGAAGACAGAATGGGAGTTTCGGCACTGGGCTACGTGGCCCTCAACGTCTCGCAACCCGCGAAGTGGGTCGAGTTCGCGACCGGTCTCTTCGGGATGGAAGTGCGCAAGCGCGCCAAGGGCAAGGCCCTCGACCTGCGCATCGACGAGCGCCATCACCGCTTCACGCTCTACCCCTCGAAGACGGACTCCGTTGCGGCCTTGGGCTGGGAGGTCGCGACGATGGCGGGCCTCGAGTCTCTGGCAGAGGCGCTGCGCGCCGAAGGCATCACCGTGAAGGCGGGCAGCGCGGAACTCTGCGAGGAGCGCAAAGTGCGTGCGCTCTACAGCTTCCACGAGCCACACATCGGTGTCGCCACCGAGATCTACTACGGTGCGCTGGTGTCGAACACCCCGTGGGCGCCGAGTCGCGGTGTTTCCGGCTACAACACGGGCTCGGGGCTCGGCCTGGGGCACATCGTGTACTGGGTGAAGGATATGGCGGCCACCACGGCGTTCTACGAGCGCGTGATGGGTTTCAGCATCTCCGACACCATCGCCTGGGACGACAACGACGCGATCTTCCTGCACTGCAATCCGCGCCACCACTCGCTCGCGCTGGTGGCCGAGGCGCCGGGGCGCCCCGGTGGCAGGCTGAACCACATCATGATCGAGGCGCGCACGCTCGATGACGTGGGCTATGGCTTCGATATCGCGAAGGACATGAACATCCCGATGATCTTCGAGATGGGCAAGCACACCAACGACCACATGCAGTCCTTCTACGTGATCACGCCCTCGGGCTTCGGCATGGAGTACGGCTTCGGGGGCCGTCTGATCGAAGAGAACTGGGAAATCCGTCACTACGACCAGCCCATGCTCTGGGGCCACCGGCCGCCCAAATGAGCGCGCCTGCAGATCCCGCGCGCCTCGGTGCCGCGGCGGCCGCGGCGGCGATTGCCGCCGGCCGGCTTGGCGCCGAGGAACTGCTCTCTGCCGTGCTGGCGCGCATCGACGCGCGTGATGGTGAGGTCCACGCCTGGGCCTGCGTGGATGCCGAAGGCGCATGGTCACAGGCCCGCGCACTCGATCGGCAGGAGCCCCGCGGCCCGCTGCATGGCGTGCCCGTGGGCATCAAGGACGTGATCGATGTCGCCGGCATTCCTTCCGCTTACGGCAGCGCCGCCTTCGCCAGGAACATCCCCGGCAGCGATGCCGCCTGCGTGGCCCGGTTGCGCCGCGCCGGTGCAGTCATCCTCGGTAAAACCATAACGGCGGAATTCGCCACTTATCACCCGGGCCCCACGCGCAATCCGCGCGACCGCAATCGCACGCCCGGTGGCTCATCCAGCGGCTCGGCGGCGGCCGTGGCGGATTGCCAGGTGCCGCTCTCCCTCGGCACGCAGACCGCAGGCTCGGTGATCCGACCGGCGAGTTTCTGCGGGATTTTCGGTTTCAAGCCGAGTTTCGGCCGTTACGACATCGCCGGGATGCTGCCCACCGCGCCCAGCCTCGATACCCTGGGGGGCTTTGCGCGCAGCGTCGAAGACATCGCACTGCTCGATGCCGTGCTGGCCGACGAAGAGCATGTCGCGCTGCCGGCTTCCCGGGAGATGCGCATCGGCCTCTGCCGCAGCCCTGCGTGGGAGCAGGCTTCACCCGATATGCGTCACGCGCTGGAATACGCGGGCGTCCTGCTGTCCCAGGCCGGCTGGCACGTGTCGGATGTCGAACTGGGCGAGGCCTTCACGCAACTCCCGGCCGCGCAGGCCGTGCTGCACCGGCATGAGGCCTTCCGTTGCCTCGGCGTGATCCGGCGCGCTCATGCCGATCTGGTGAGCGAGGTGTTCCGGAACTTCATCGATGCCGGCGAGCGGGTGAGTGCCGAGGAGTACGCCGCGGCGCTTGCCACGCAGGCGGCCTGCCGTGCGGAACTCGATACGCTGCTGCCGCCCGATACGCTGTGGCTCACGCCCGGCGCGCCCGGTGTGGCACCCGAGGGCATCGCCGCCACCGGAGACCCTGCCTTCAGCCGCATCTGGACGGCGCTTGGCGTGCCTTGCCTCGGTTTCCCTGCTGCGCTGGATGCCGCCCGCATGCCGCTCGGTTTGCAGTGGATCGCAGGTCGCGGTGCAGATCGCGCCATGCTCTCGGCCTGCGTCGAACTCTGCCTCGTGCTGGGCGCCGGGCAGCGCATATCCTTCCCCGACTGAATCCTTTTCCGGAGGCTCCATGGAACCCACCGTCCAGAAACCGCTGAGCGCCGAACAGCAGGCCCATTACGAGGCCGCCTGCGCCCGCCTCGATCCGGAGCGCCTGAAGCGTCTGCTCTTCGACATCACGAACATCCACAGCCCCACCGGTGCAACACGCGAGGTCTGCGAATACCTCGCGGGTCACATGGAGAACGTCGGTCTCAGGTCCCGCTACCACCCGATGAGCGAGATCTCCGGCAACGTGCTCGGCGAGAAGCGCGGCTCGGGCGGTGGCGCAACACTGCTGCTCTACGCGCCCATCGACACGCACCTCGAAGGCGATGCCACGGATTTCCCCTGGGCTGGCCCCAAGCAGTACGCGGATCTCAAGCCCGAGGCGAAGCAGGTCGGTGACTGGATTTACGGCCTGGGCTCCTCGAACCCGAAGGCGATGGTGGCGACGCTGACCGAGATCACGACGGCGCTGATCGAGGCGGGTGTGCCCATCAAGGGCGATCTCAACTTGGGCTTTGCCGACGGCGGCATGCCGGTAACGATCCCGCAGCGCCACAACGCGGGCATGTCGAATGGCGTGCATCACCTGCTGAATCGCGGCATGGCACCGGATTTCGCGATCATCATGAAACCCTGGAACTGGGTCTATCACGAGGAGCCCGGCATGGGCTGGTTCCGCGTCACCATCAAGGGCACGCTGGGCTACGCGGGGGTGCCACGCGGGCTGCCGGAGTTCCGCAGTTCGGTGGTGCCCAGCGCCACGCTTATCCCGGAACTCGAGCAGTGGCTGATCGAGTACGCCGAGCGCAACACCTCCGGCGTCGTGCAGCCGCACGGCTGGATTGCCGGTGTGCGTTCGGGCTGGCCGGAGCGCCCGGCGTTTCCGTCGGCTGCCACCGAAATCTTCCTCGATGTGCGCATCAATCCGCGCACCACCCCCGGCGATGTGAAAGCCCAGTTCGCGGAGTTCATCGCGGGCTTTCGCGCGCGTCACCCGGACATCGATCTTGACTGGGAGATGTACGGCTCCGCGCCCGGTGGCACCACCGACCCTTCCAACTGGATCATCCAGAGCGCGCGTCGCGGCTGGGAGCACATCGAGGAGCGCGCCTATCCCAAGCCAGACATGCTGGCAGGCCAGACCGATGGCGCCGCGCTGCGCCGTCTGGGTGTGCCCACCGCGCGCATGGGCTGGCCGTGGCCCGCGCAAGGCTCGCCCGAGCCTATCGCCGAGGGCTTGGGAGGCATGGGTGCCACGTACATCCCCGACCTCATGCCCTGCGCCCGCAAGATCATGTATGCAGTGATCGACACGCTGACGCGTTCGCGGGCCGAGATGGGGCTCTGAGGGGTGGGAGCGGGCCACGCCCGCGACACCGGGTTGTGAGAGGTTCGTGCGCCCTCAGGCCTCGATGACGAGTTTCCCGAAGTGCAGTCCGCGGGGCAGTGCCTCGTAAGCAAGTGGTGCTTCGTCAAACCCGAAGCGGGTATCGATCACCGGCTGTATGCCGTGCTGGTCGATGGCGCGGTTCATGGCGATGAAATCCTCCCGGTGGCCGACCGTGATGCCACAGAGGCGGATGTGACGGAACAGCATGTCGGGTACCGAGATTTTCGCCTCCAGCCCCGAGAGCACACCGATCACGGAAATGTGGCCGCCCACCGCCACACAGCGCATCGACTGCGCGAGCGTGTCAGCGCCCCCGAGTTCCACGACCAGATCCACGCCATGCCCCCCGGTGATCTCCAGCGCGCGGGCCGCCCAGTCGGGAGTGCTGCGGTAGTTGATGAGGTGCCGCGCGCCCAGCGAGCGTGCTCGCTCGAGTTTCTCATCGCTGCCCGAGATGACCGTGACCTCTGCCCCCGCCATGCACGCGAACTGCAGCGCGAACAGCGCCACGCCGCCGGTGCCTTGCACCAGCACGTGTTGCCCGGGACGCACATTGCCCTCGGTAAACAGCGCTGACCAGGCCGTGAGCGCCGCGCAGGGCAGTGTTGCCGCTTCAGCAAAATCGAGAGATGCAGGCTTGTGCACGAGCGCGGTGGCGGGCAGGCAGATGTGCTCTGCAAGCACGCCGTCGTGCTCGCAGCCGAGAGATGCGGCGTGGTTGGCGGCGGTGGCAGGGCCTGCCTGCCAGTCGGCGTAGAAGCAGCCCACCACCGCATCACCGGCGGCGAAGCCGCGTACACCCGCGCCCACGGCCTCCACCGTGCCCGCGCCGTCGGAGAACGGAATCACGCCCGGCTTGTTCGGATAGAAGCCCGCCAGAACGCCGAGATCCCGGTAATTGATCGACGCCGCAGCCAGCCGGACCAGCACCTCTCCCGCGCCGGGTTGCGGTATCTGCTCGTCGACGCAGCGCAGGCCGGCCTGGCCGGGCTCGAACAGTCGATAGGCTTTCATGCGCGTACTCCTCAGAGATCGTGGTTGAAGCTGGCGGCGTTGCGCGCCGATTCCTCGTAGATGCCCGTCATGATCGAGAGCGTCTGCGCAGCCTGTTCGGTGCGTTGGGCGATGTCGGCGAGTGCGCGGAGATTCTTGGTGAGCATCTCGGAGCGGATCTTCGCGTACTCGTCGGTGATCTGCGTGCCGCGGGCCGTGATCTCGTAGACGAAGTTCTTCGTGCCCTTTTCCTTTTTCTTGCGCACCAGCCCCTCGGACTCGAGCTTGCGCAGGCTGTACTGGATGTTCGGCATGTCGGCGCGGTTGATCAGGCGCGCGATGGTGGCCGTGCTCTTCGGGCGGTCCTGCATGCGGATCACGTGCAGCATCACGTGCTCGCCGTACTTGAGCCCGGAGGAGCCCGTGAGCTCGCCGATGGTGATGATCCAGCGCGCAAAGGCCTCCTGGAAGCGGATCGCCGAGTACTCGAGCTCGGTGATGTTGAGCTCGGTCTCGTCTTTGGCGAGATGCCAATGGCGGTAGTAGCGTGATTCCATCCGGGCGCGTGCCTCAGAACACCGAGGGCACGGAAGCGAACAGCGCATCTGCCGTGCGGGCGGGCGAGGGATAGGCCCGCTTGCTGTGGCTGAGGCCCAGATCGAGCAGGGTTTCGCAGAGCTTGAAGGCGACGAGCCCCGGGTTCAGCAAGGGCACCTCGAGGCGTTCGCTGAGCCAGGCGTGGGACTGGTGCATGGTTGTGGAGCCGAGGATCAGCACGTCCGCGCCGTCCTCGTCGATCGCGGCGCGGCACTCGCGCAGCAGTTTGTCGAAGACGATCTCTTCCTTGCCGGCGAGAAGCTCTGCCGTATCCGGTCGCGTGCCGATGTGGCGGATGGAGGCGAGGCGATCCTTGAGGCCTGTCTCGCGAGCGGTTTTCTCGTACATCCAGAACCACTCGGGCCACATCGTGACCACGGAGAAGCGTCGCCCCAGCATGGCGGCAGTGTGGAACGAACTGTGCGCAGGCCCCACCACGGGGATCGTGAGCCGTGAGCGCAGCGCGTTCAGGCCCGAGTCGCTCATCGAGTTGATGCACACCGCGGCGTAACCTTCCTCTTCGGCGGTGGCGCCCACTTCGAGCACGAAGACATCCGAGAGCGCGCCCTCGTACTGCGAGTCGAGGATGGCGGCACCGTTGCGCGTGCCGAAGAACTCGACGGAGACGCCGGGCCGCAGCAGTTTCGGCGGTATCTGCGCGGCGAAGGCGGGGAGCGCCTGGGGCGGCATGGGGATCGGCAACAGCATCTTGATGCGCGTGCTGGCGGGCTCGCTCACGGGGTGTTCTCCTTGGTGTTCACACGGGATTTCCGGGCGCGTCGACGGTGTGCCGGAAGAGGTGGCAAGCCTAGCAGGCAGCACCTGCGAAACCAATGCGATCACCGCATCGAGGCGCTGCACGCGCGCTCATGCGCCGGCCTCGTCGATGATGGCCACGGCCCGCGTCCATCCCGCGGAGGCTGCGCGGATCTTCACCGGGAAGCAGCTCACGGTGAAACCGGTGGCGGGCAGCGCCTCGAGGTTGTGGAGTTTCTCGAGGTGGCAGTAGCCCGTGTCCCGCCCCGCCTTGTGGCCTTCCCAGATCAGACCCGCGTCGCCGCTCTCGAGGTATTTCTCGCGGGTGTGCACGAAGGGCGCGTCCCAACTCCACGCATCCGTACCCGTGAGTCGCACGCCCTGCTTCAGCAGGTAGAGCGTGGCTTCAAGGCCCATGCCACAACCCGCGGCGACGTAATCGGGCTGCCCGTAGCGGCTGCCGGCGCGGGTGTTCACCAGCACGATCTCGAGCGGCGAGAGCCGGTGTCCGATGCGGGCGAGTTCCGCCTCGACGTCGGCGGCCGTCACCACGTAACCATCGGGCAGATGCCGGAAATCGAGTTTCACGCCGGGCTGGAAGCACCACTCCAGGGGCACCTCGTCGATGGTGATGGCCCGCTCGCCGCGGTTCATGGTGCTGGCAAAGTGGTAGGGCGCGTCGAGGTGCGTGCCGTTGTGCGTGATCAGTTCGATGCGCTCGATCGCCCAGGCTTCGCCGTCCGGGAGATCTTCCTTGCGCAGCCCGGGGAAGAAAGCCGCGATCTCGGGCACGGAGCGTTCGTGGTCGATGTATTCGATGCGGGGCCGGTAGGCTTCCGGGTCCGAGACCACGTCGTTTTCGAGGAAGATCGAGAGGTCGATGAAGCGGCGCGTCATGGCGGTGACCGGATCGGTTTCGGTGGCCGCATTGTCCTGCTGCGCTGTGCTGCGGCCAAGGCGAACGGACAAAAAAACGGGGAGCAAGCTCCCCGTAAAAGACATGACATCACAGCAGTCGTGTTTACGGGAGCAGGTGGGCGAGCGGATCACGGGCCATGGTGGTGTGGGAGCGCGCAGATGTGGGAGCGCACATGTGTGGGAGCGCGCCATGCGCGCGACAAGAGTCCAGCAGAGAACAGTCGGGGGCATGGCCCCCTCCCACAGTTCGCGAGTCGGGGGCATTGCCCCCTCCTCTACAGTTCCGGTGTCGGGGGCATGGCAAGTCGCGCCACGAGGCGGCCGGCTGGGTCATAATCGCGCCCGCCGCGGCCCGTGGGGTCGCTTCCACAGCGCGTTCAGGAGAGATGACATGGCAGCGGGGCCGCTTGCGGGTCTCAGGGTGCTGGAGATGGGCCAGTTGCTGGCCGGTCCCTTCACGGGCGCGATCCTGGGCTATTTCGGCGCGGAGGTGATCAAGGTCGAGCCGCCCGGTGGAGATCCGATCCGCGGTTGGCGCGTGCTGGACGACGAGGGCACCTCTTTCTGGTGGCGCAGTCTCGGGCGCAACAAGAAGTGCATCAGCCTCGATCTGCGCGAGGAGCAGGGCAGGGCGCTCGCGCGCAGGCTTGCCGGACGCGCCGATGTGCTCATCGAGAACTTCAGCCCCGGCGTGATGGAGCGTTGGGGCATGGGCCCGGAGCAACTGCGCGAACTGAACCCCGGGCTGGTTTACGCGCGCATCTCCGGTTACGGGCAGGACGGCCCTTACGCGGGCCGGCCGGGCTTTGCGTCCGTCTGCGAGGGCATCAGCGGATTCCGTTACCTGAACGGCCACCCGGGCGAAGCACCCGTGCGCCCCAACCTGAGCATCGGCGACACCATCGCCGCGCTGCATGCCTCCCTCGGCATCATGATGGCGCTGCGCGCCCGTGATGCCACGCCAGGCGCCACCGGGCAGGTGATCGATGTCGCGCTCTACGAGTCGATGTTCAATCTGATGGAAGCCGTGATACCGGAATTCTCCGGTGCGGGCGTGGTGCGCGAGCCTGCCGGCACTACTGTCACGGGCATCGTGCCCACGAACACGTATCGCTGCGCCGACGGACGCTTCGTCGTGATCGGCGGCAACGGCGACTCGATCTTCCGCCGTCTGATGGACGGCATCGGACGGTCCGACCTCGCGAACGACCCCGAGCTGGCGGTGAATGCGGGACGGGTGCGCCGCGAGCGCGAGATCGATGCCGCCATCGCATCCTGGTGTGCGGCGCGGGAATGCCCGGAAGTGCTGCGCGTCATGGAAGAGCAGCGCGTGCCGGCGGGGCCCATCTACAGCGTGAGGGATATGTTCGTGGACCCGCATTTCCGTGCGCGCGGTCTTTTCGAGCAGGTCGAGATCAATGGCAAGCCCCTGGAGATTCCGGCACTGATGCCCCGATTGGCCGGCACGCCCGGCGCAACACGCTGGCCGGGCGGCGCGGTGGGCAGCCACACCGACGAGGTGCTGCGCGAGGTGCTGGGCATGGACGACACCGAGATAGCGGGCCTGCGCGCTGCCGGCGTCGTCTGAGGCGACTCAGTCGAGCCGCGGCACGCGGCACCAGTTCCAGCGCTCCACCAGCGGGCCCATGAGCTGCATGTTGCGCTGCGCCACCGCCCAGGCGTGTCGCAGCACCGGCAACTCGTCTTCGCTGCGCAGTGTGTGCAGGGCCGACACCATCTCGCGCCGCGCAGAGCCCAGCGAGCCCGGGCGCGTGCCGAGCAATCCCTGCAGCCCCTCGAGTTCCAGCGCATCGGCCTGCGGCCCGAAAAGATGCAGCCGCTCCAGATAGCGCACCATCCCCGCCGCGCCGCCTGCCATGGCGGCCGCGAAGGGGTCGTTCACCTCGGGCATCACGCCTTTTTCGAGTTGCGCGGCGAGGGTCTGGTAGAGCTCTCCGGCCTCGCTGCCGTCGACGATGGGTAGCGGCTCCACAGCCTCTTCGCCAAGGCCGTGCCACAGGCCAATCGCCTGGCAGCAGGTGATGTCGCAGAGCGCCTGGTAGCCCAGGTTCAGCGCCACCGTGCTCTTCCAGTCGGGGCGGCGCGTGAGCCCCGGAATGGTCATCACCGAGCGCACCAGCTGGTGCACGAAGTAGTAGATCGCTTTCTGCCGGTCCACGGTCACGCCTGCGCGCTCGGCGTAGTGGCGCACATAGGGCGTGAGATCGCCGTTGCAGGAGGGCGTGAAGAAATCGCGCAGCCACAGGTTCCCGATGTCCTCCATCGGGTCACCGTAGTGCGCCCATTCCCAGTCCACCACGGCCGTTACGCGACCATTCTCGAACATGAAATTCCCGGGCCCCGTGTCGCCCTGCAGCAGCACGGTGCGCTCCACACTGTGCGGCACATGGTTCAGCAGCCAGCGCTGGCCGAAGGCGGCGAGCACGCTGCTGGCATCCGGGCTGAAGCGCGCGAGCCGCGGGTCCTCGACCGCACGAAGTTCGAGCAGTGAATGCTCTTCCGGCGTGGCCGGCATCTCGAAGCCCGGCAGATCGAGCGCGTGCGCGTCGATGCAATGGAGTTCGGCGAGGATCTCCATGAAGTGCAGCATCACGGCGTGCTGCTCCTCGCGCGGGGCATTGTTCAGGTCCGCGCGCCCCGGCTCGAAAGACTGGAGGGCCACGCAGTGCGCGTCGTTCCAGCCGAGGATCTTCTGGGTCGGGATGGCGCTGTTCGCCGAGAGCCAGCGGATCAGCGCTGTCTCCCGAGCGAGATTGCGCGAGTAGGGCTTGCCCGCGGCGCTCGCGCGGTCGATGCGCACGAAGAGTTCCCGCGGCCCGCCCGGGGCCACGATCTCCCCGCGCCAGGCCTCGCGGCGCACCACCATGCGCGTGAGGGATGCCAAGGGTCCGCCGCCCACCTGTTCGATCCAGGGCAGGGCGGCGGGTGGGAAGTCGAGGCCGGCGTCCGGGCGTGTCACTGAAGTCTCTGCCTCTCCGGTGTTGCGGGTACCCCCTACTGTAACCGCCCTGCGCAGGTTTGCCGCCGGGCGGTGCATCGGGTAAAAGACTTCCGCTATACCCGTCCAGCCAGTTCCTCGAGGGAGTTGCGGTGCCTTGAGACAGCCTTTCCGTGTTGCCGGGGCAGTCCGGCGGCGACCGGACCGACCCTGCGGGCCGTCGGAAGGCGGGCGTTCGCATGCCTGAGACCGGCCCCTCCGGACTCGCACGCTGGTGGGCCGAGTTGCGGGCCGGGCCGGGTGCTTCCAGGCCTGACCAGTCCGGGCCGCTGTTGCCGCAATCAGTCCAGATCTCGGCCCAGTTGCGCTATGCGGGGCTCCTTCGGCTGCGCGCGGTCTCGGTGGGCATGATCCTTCTCATCTGCATCGGAGCGCCGTTGCGGTTTGTGGTGGGCAATGTCATCGAGGAGCGTCGTGATCTCGCCCTCGAGGCAGAAATGCAGGCGCGCGCGCTCCGGCACTTCGTGCTCGAGCACACCGAAGAGCCGGGGGCGCTTGCCAACCAGTTAGACAAGCTGATCGCGGAGGGAAGCCGCGGTCGTACCCTCCGTGTGCTGCGTCTCGGTCACGGCGACCTGCTGCGCGTGGGGCCCACACTGCTCGCGCCCTCGCTCACCGAGCAGTTTCCGATCCGTCGTGCCGATGGCAGCGTGGTGGCGGAACTCAGCCTCTCGCGCTCCCTGTTCTGGAGCCTGCCTCCGATGCTCGGAGCGCTGCTGTGCGGCACAGCGCTCGCGATTTTCCTCGTCCGGCAGCTGAACCAGAAAGTCTTCGGCCGCTGGATGCGCGCCGAACTCGCGCAGCGACACTCGCAGGAGCGCCTGGCTGACATCGCCGCCGCGTCCTCGGACTGGTTCTGGGAGCAGAACACGAGCTACCGCTACACGCTGAATACCCTCGACCGGCCCGGGATGCCGCGGGGCATCACCATGCTCGGGCGCCAGATCTGGGACGTGCTGGCGATACAGCCCCCCGAGGGCGGTTGGGCCGAGCACCGCCGGACGCTTGAGGACCACGAGCCCTTCGTGTTGCGCTGTGGTGTGCGCGGCGAGCAAGGCACGCGCTGGATCGAGTTGCGTGGCAAGCCTTTCCACGGCCCTGGCGGGGTTTTCCAGGGTTACCGCGGCGCAGGGCGCGACATCACGCAAGAAGAAGAGCGCGAACGCGAACTCGCCCACCACCGCGACGAACTGCGACTGCTGGTCGACGAGCGCACGGCAGATCTCCTCCGAGCCAAAGTGCAGGCCGAGACCGTCAGCGAAGTGAAATCGATGTTCCTCGCGAACATGAGTCACGAGATCCGCACGCCCATCAACGTGATCATGGGGCTCACGCACCTTGCACAGAGCGCCAGTCCCGCGCCCCGGCTCTCTGGCTACCTGCAACGTATCGACCAGGCGAGCCACCGCTTGCTCCATCTGGTGAACGATGTGCTGGACTTGAGCAAGATCGAGGCGGGCAAGGTC
This sequence comes from uncultured Gammaproteobacteria bacterium, assembly GCA_903921135.1. Lineage (GTDB taxonomy): Bacteria > Pseudomonadota > Gammaproteobacteria > Pseudomonadales > UBA5518 > UBA5518. The sequence continues at coordinate 955 of CAIXOY010000382.1, read as the reverse complement.
GAACTCGACAACATCGAGTTCGACCTGCAGGCGATGCTCGATGAGGTGGTCGCTCTGGTGTCGGAGCGGGTCAATGCGAAGGGGCTCGAGCTTGTCACGGATGTGGGCTGTGATACTGCCCGCCGCTACATCGGGGATCCGCAGCGCCTCGGCCAGATCCTGATCAACTATATCGGCAACGCCATCAAGTTCACCGAGTCCGGGCAGATCGTGATCTCGGTGGGCATCGAGCGGGATTCACCCGCGGCGGGGCCCGTGATGCTGCGCTTTGCCGTGAGCGACACGGGCATCGGCATGACGCCCGAGCAGCAGTCCCGCGTCTTCGAGCAGTTCGAGCAGGCCGAGACCAGCACCCGGCGCCGCTTTGGCGGCACCGGTCTGGGGCTCGCCATATCCCGCAACCTTGCCGAGCTGATGGGCGGAGAGGTGGGGGTGAGCAGCGAGTCCGGCGAGGGCTCGACCTTCTGGTTCACCGCGCGGCTCGGGCTGGGTGCACTGCCTGCGCCGCTGCCCGCACCGCTCACGGATCTGGGCGGTCTGAGGGCCATCGTGATCGATGACAACCCCGCAGCCCGCTGGGTGCTGGCGGGTGTACTGGAAGGTATGGGCATTTCCGTCCAACCCTTCGCCGATGCCACGGACGCCATCGATTGGCTGCGCGCGGCCGCGGGCAGCGACACGATCCCCGATGTCGTGTTCATCGATCTGGAGATGCCCGGCGTCGACGGGGCGCAGGCCGCCCGCGCCATCCGCAGCGTCCTGCCTGCCCGGTGTCCGCACCTGGTCTGCATGAGCCCGCAGTCCGAGCACGACGCACTGGCCGGCGCGGCAGGCCGCCACTTCCCGGCGCTGCTGCAGAAGCCCGTGAATCCCGCGTGGGTGCGAGATTTTCTCTTCCGTCTGCTCGAGCCCGAGCGCTACCGCCAACTGGTGACGGATGCGCCGGGTGATCCCC
>CAIXOY010000381.1 GCA_903921135.1 uncultured Gammaproteobacteria bacterium | reverse complement strand
TACGACGCCGCGCAACTTGCTGCGAGCCGTGAACTGGCGGACTACTTCGAGGAGGCCGCGGGCGTGGCGGGCGATGCCAAGACCGCTGCCAACTGGGTGCTCTCGGAACTGCTGGCGCGGCTGAACCGCGACGGCCTGGAAGTGACTGCATCGCCGGTGCCTGCCACATCGCTCGGCGCGCTGATCGCACGCATCCACGACAACACCCTCTCGGGCAAGATCGCCAAGACCGTCTTCGAGGCTATGTGGGCCGGCGAAGGCGAGCCCGACGCCATCATCGACGCCCGCGGCCTGCGCCAGGTCGCCGATTCCGGCGCCATCGCGCAACTGGTGGATGCCGCACTGGCCGCGAACGCCGGCCAGGTGGAGCAGTACCGCGCCACGCCAGCCGACAAGCGCCAGCGCATGTTCGGCTTCTTCGTGGGGCAGGTGATGAAAGCGAGTCAGGGCAAAGCCAACCCGCAGCAGGTGAACGATCTGCTGCGCGAGCGTCTGGACGGGGAGTGAAACGATGTTGCCTGCACGCAAGGACAAGAAAAAAGTCGTCGATGAAGTCTGGACCCCGGAGCGGGTACGCAGCTTCCTCGAACTCGAAGCGCCGGCCGGTGCCGACGCCGACTTCCACCGCCTGCGCCGCGCCTACCAGAGCATGCGCGTGGAGGATTTCGAGGACTTCGTGGAGCTGTTCGTCGGCGCGGGCGGCAAGCTCGATACACGCGGGCCCGAGGGCCGCACGCTGCTCGAAGAGCTTGCACACCACGCCCACGGCGCGCCTTTCGCCGCTGCCCTCGAGCGCCACGTCTGAGCCTGCCCTGGGGGCAGGCGTTGGGGCGGACCCATGCCCGCGATTCGAGCACAGCCGCTGGCACAGTCAGGGCCATGCCCTTCATTAATTTGCCGCATCCACCCCGCAACGGCTAAGCTGCGGCGCTTATCACGTGACGGACGCACGCTTTGATGCAGGATCTCCCCTCCGATACCGCCCCGGTCATCGAGCCCCCCCGCATGGGCTTCCGCGAACTGGGCCTTCCCGAGCCGCTGCTCCGCGCCATCGACGATCTCGGTTTCACGCACTGCACGCCGATCCAGCAGGAGGTTCTCCCGCACACGCTGGTCGGCAACGATTGCATCGGCAAGGCGCAGACCGGCACCGGCAAAACGGCCGCCTTCCTGCTCACCATCCTCACTGATCTGTTGACCAACCCCGCTGACGAGCCGCGCTACGCCGGCGAGCCGCGCGCGCTGGTGATCGCGCCCACGCGCGAACTGGTGCTGCAGATCGCCAAAGACGCCGAAGCGCTGGCGAAATACACCGGCTTCCACGTCGTGACCCTGATAGGCGGCATGGACTACGACCGCCAGCGCAAGGAACTCGCCAGCCGCTTCGTCGACATTCTGGTCGCCACGCCGGGCCGCCTGATGGACTTCCACAGCCAGCGCGAGATCCACCTCGACCGCATCGAACTCCTGGTGATCGACGAAGCCGACCGCATGCTCGACATGGGCTTCATACCGCAGGTGCGCCGCATCATCCGGCAGACGCCGCCCAAGTCGCACCGTCAGACGATGTTCTTCAGCGCCACCTTTACCGAAGAGGTCGTGCGGCTCTCGGACCAGTGGACGCACGAGCCCGTGCGTGTCGAGATCGAGCCGCAGAGCGTGGCCGCCAAGGACGTGGACCAGATCGTCTACATCGTCGAGGCGCGCAAGAAACTCGACCTGCTGCTGAACGTGCTGCGCAGCCCTGAGGCGCAGAGCGTGATGATTTTCGCCAACCGCCGCGACCAGGTGCGCCGCCTGCACGAGCGCCTCGAGCGCGCCGGCATGAGCTGCGGCATCCTCTCGGGCGAAGTGCCGCAACAAAAGCGCCTGAAAACGCTCGAGGCCTTCCGCAGCGGCGCCTACCGCGTGCTCGTGGCTACCGACGTGGCCGGGCGCGGCATCCATGTCGATGGCGTCACGCACGTCATCAACTTCACCTTGCCGGAAGACCCTGACGACTACGTGCACCGTATCGGGCGCACCGGTCGCGCCGGCGCCTCGGGTACGTCCATCAGCTTCGCCTGCGAAGACGACGCCTTCCTGCTCGGCCCGATCGAGCAACTGCTCGGCCAGAAGCTGCCCTGCACCCAACCCGGCCCCGAACTGCTCGAACACCGGCGCTGAGGGCCAGCCGTGCGGGACGTGTGGCCAAGCGCCCACTCGTCCCCCTAGAATCCCGGGGCATCAGCGGGCACAGCCACACTCACGGCTCCCGCCCACAGGGAAGCCATGGCAACCCCCACCTCACGACCGCGCAGCCGCGTGCTGCTGCTTTGCGAAGACCCGGTGCTGGTGCAACTCCTGCGCGGGCTGCTGCGCGCCCTGCCCGAGCCCTGGCCTGAAGCGGTCGTACCCGAACGCATCCCCGACGACATCCCGCTCGCGGCGCCCGGCTGCTCGCTCTGCCTGCTCGAACCCGGCGCGGGCGGCATGGCGGCGCAGCGGCTGCTGGCCCGCGTGCGCCAGGCGGCGCCGGGCCTGCGCGTAGCGGGCGTACTCGGCGAGTCGAGCCGTCACGGCGACCGCGCCGAGGTGGTGCAGTGGCTGCGCGAAGGCATGGGAGAGCTGCTGCTCGCGCGGGAACTCTCGGCGAACACGCTGGCCTCCTTGCTGGAGCCTCCGGTCGCCGCGCCCGTGGCGGCCCTGCCGCCGGCCGCGCACATTCCCGCAGTTGCCGCCGCTGCTGCACAAGGTTCCTGGCGCATCGCCCTCGTCGAGCAACGCGCGAGCTTCGACCCGCTCACGCTCGACAGGCTCGGCTTCGGCCCCGGCGATATCGGCAACACCATCGGTGACTGGAAATCCCTGCTTCACCACACCGACCTCGATCCGCTGGTGAGCGCCGTACAGGCCGCGCTGGACGGTGCCACGCCGGCGGCGCTCAACTACCGCTTGCGCAAGCGCAGCGGCGGCTGGATAGACGTGCGCAGCACGGGCATCGCGGTGGAATCGGATGCGAGCGGTGCGCCCGTCGCGGTAAGCGGGCGTTTCGTTGACGCGGCTGCCGCCGATGCGATCGGGCACCTGCACGAGCGCAGCATGGCGGAGCCCACGCAGGCACCGGCCACAGCGCAGGCACCGGCGGCGGAGGCAACCACGGCGAGCGCCACACCCCCCAGCGGCAGCGCGCCGCAGGCAGTCATTGAAACCCCTCAGACAGCGCCTGCAACAGCGGCCAGAACTGCTGTCGCAGGCAGCACAGAGCTCTCCCACCACGCCCAGACCGCGATGCTGCTCTGCAGCCCGGATGCCGAGGGCGTGTTCCACGTGCTGTGGCGCAACGACGCCGCCGCTGCTGACGCAACCGGCGCCTCACAGTCCGGTTCGGACCGGGCCGCAGACGCTCTGCCCGCCTGCGACAATTTCCGTCTGGAAGATGCACTCGCCCGCGTGCACGGCACAGGCATACCGGAACAGCACGACGCGCTGCTCCTGGCGCGTGCCGACCCGCCCGCCTGGCGACGCTTCCAGCTCTGCCGCCTGCCCGAAGGGGATGTGCTGGTAGAGGTGCAGGACATCAGCGAGCTGGTGCGCAGCCAGTCTGCCCGCCGCGCTCAGGAGGAACTCACCGGCGCGATCGTGCGCTCGCTGCCCGTGACGACTCTGCTGGTCGACGAGCGCGGCATGATCGAGCACTGCATTTCTGCGGCAGGCAGCGTGCTGGGCGATGCCACCGCAGGCATCGAGGGCCGTGCGCTCGCCGCTCTGCTCGGTGTCCGCGCCGGAGACGATTGCCTGCATCAGGTGACGCGCACGCTGAACACCAGCCGCCCGGGCCTGGTCACCGTGGAACTCGACACACAGAACGGACACCACTGGGTGGAGTGCCGCAGCACGCTGCTGCGCGGGCGCCCGGGCGCGGCACCCCGCGTGGTGCTTGCCTTGATCGACGTGAGCGCACGCGTGCAGGAAAGCCGCGACGCACGCGCCTCTAGCGGCCAGTTCCGCGCTGCGCTGCGCAGCCTCCCGGTGCCGCTGTACCTGAAAGACGTCGAAGGCCGCTACGCCGCCCTGAACGGCGCCTTCGAGCGGCTGCTCGGCGTCGAGGAAGGCATGCTGCTCGGGAAGACCGACGTCGAGGTCTTCCCCGACGAGCTCGCCACCGAACTCCACGACAACGAGCGCCACCTGCAGGCGAGCGTGCAGGGCTTCGCCGAGATACGTACCGTGGGCGTGGGCGCGGCCCGCACGCAGCGCTGGTGCTTCGAGTTTCCGGTGCGCAGCAACGACGGCACCCTGCAGGGTTTTGGCGGGCTGTGGATCGCCGCGGCGGACTTGCCCGCCGATGCCGGCGCGAGCCTGATGCCAGCCGCCGCGCCTGACGACCTGCGCGCCCGTCGCCAGCGCGATCTCGACTCTGCAACAGCCTCGGTGATCAACCGCGTCGAGGACGCGCTGACGGATTCGGGCGACTACGCCGATGTCCTGCGGCAACTCGAACAGCTGGTCGAAACCACGATGCAGGCGCAGGCGCTGATCCACCACGCGGCAGGCCACGGCGAGGCGGCCAGCACGCGCCCGCTCGTGGCGCTGGCACCGCTCGCGCAGGAAATCATGGAGCTCGAGCGCATCCTGCTGCCGGCCTCGGCGCACTTCCAGAACGAGATCGAGCAGGGCCTGCCACCCGCGCACTGCGAGCCGGTGGTCTTCCACCAGATCCTGCTGCGCGGTATCCGCCAGGCGCGCCGCGCCCTCGGGGCCGAGGGCACGCTGTGCATCCGGCTGCGCCGCGCGAGCGGCGTGAGGCGCGCCTGCATTGCCTGCCGGGAAGGCTTCGAAGGCGCATTCGTGGAACTGGTGATCGAGGATTCCGACACGCAACTCGGCGACGAAGACCTCGCCTTCCTCACCACGCCTGGCGCGGCGCGTCCGCTCTCGGGCGGCATCGACGATCTGGCCGAGGTGCTGGCGCTCTGCCACACGCAGGGCGGACACCTGCAGGTGCACCGCCTGGTGCCCGGGGGCATCAGCCTGCACGTGTTCTTCCGGGCCGGTGATGCCGCGAGCGTCGAGGGCCCGGGCGCGCGCGCGCGCTCCACCGTCACGCCCTTTCCTTTCGGACGCAGCCAGCAGCGCGGCAACCCGGCAGACTGAAACCTAGGCGAACAGTTCCCGCAGGCGCTCGCCCGGATCCGGGCAGCGCATCAGGCTCTCACCGACCAGAAAGGCATTCACACCCTTGGCGCGCATGGCCGACACATCCTCGGCCGTGCCGATGCCGCTCTCGGTGATCACGAGGCGTCCGGGCGGGATGCGCGGCAGCAGCGAGAAGGTGGTCTCGAGCGTGGTGGCGAAACTGCGCAGATCACGGTTGTTGATGCCGAGCAGGGCCCCCGGCACATCCAGCGCTCGATCGAGTTCGGCCGCATCGTGCACCTCGACCAGCACGTCCATGCCCAGTTCCTGCGCCAGCGCCGATAGATCGAGCATCAGCGCCTGCTGCCCCTCGAAGGCGGCCACGATCAGCAGGATGCAGTCCGCACCCAGCACACGGGCCTCGACGACCTGATACGGGTCGATGGTGAAATCCTTGCGCAGCACCGGCAGATCGACCGCGTCGCGCGCCGCTTGCAGGTAGGCATCGGCGCCCTGGAAAAAATCGATGTCGGTCAGCACGGAGAGACAACTCGCCCCGCCTGCCGCATAACTGCGGGCAAGCGCCGGCGGATCGAAGTCCGCGCGGATCAGTCCCTTGCTGGGCGAGGCCTTCTTGATCTCCGCGATGACGGCGCTGCGCCCCTCGGCGAGGCGCGCGGCGAGCGCGCGGCCGAATCCGCGCGGCGCCGAGGCGCCGGCACAGGCGGCGCGCAGCTCCTGCAGGCTGCGCTGCGCGCTGCGGGCGGCGGTTTCCTCGCGTTTGCGCGCCAGGATGCGGTCTAGGATGGTGCCGCTCATGCGGGTGGCTCCAGGCAGGCGGTGAAGCTCGCCAGCGCCTCTATGCGCTCTGCGGCAAGCCCCGTGTGGATGATGTCGTTGGCCATGGCAACGCCGTCGCGCGGGCTCGCGGCAATGCCCGCAAGGTAGATCGCGGGGCCGGCGTTCAGGGCGATCATGTCGGCGGCCTTGGCCGCCTGCGGGCCGCGGCGCTTGCCGAGAGCGTCGCGAATCAGGGCTGCGGATTGCGCCGCAGAGGCCACCTCGAGCCCGATCAGGCTCTGGCTCGTGATACCGAGGTCCTCGGGAGTCAGCGTGTACTCGCGAATCGCGCCGTCGGCCAGTTCCACCACATGCGTGCGGGTGGCGAGGCTGATCTCGTCCAGGCCATCTTCCGCATGCACCACCATCACGCGCTCGGCACCGAGGCGGCCGAGCACTTCGGCCATCGGGCGGCACAGGCGCGCGGTGAACACCCCGACCAGCAGGCGCCGCGCGCCGGCCGGGTTGGTGAGCGGGCCGAGGATGTTGAACAGGGTGCGCAGGCCAAGTTCGCGGCGCACGCCCACCGCGTGGCGCATCGCGCCGTGGTGCGCCGGCGCGAACATGAAACCGATGCCGAGCTCACGTACGCCGCGGGCCACCGCGTCCGCCGGCACACCAAGGCGCACGCCGAGTTGCTCGAGCACGTCGGCGCTGCCGCTCGCGCTGGAGACGCCCCGGTTGCCGTGCTTGGCCACGTAGCCGCCCGCGGCGGACACCACGAAGGCCGCGGCGGTAGAGACGTTGAACAGGTTGGCACCATCGCCGCCGGTGCCCACCACATCGACCAGCGGCGCCACGTCCACGGTCACCGGCGTCGCGAGTTCCCGCATCACCTCGGCCGCTGCGGTGATCTCGTCGATCGACTCGCCCTTCATGCGCAGCCCCACCAGGAAGCCGCCGATCTGCGCGGGGGTGCACTGCCCGGACATGATCGCGCGCATCACATCACGCATCTCCTCGCGCTCGAGATCGATGCGCACCACCACGCGCTCCAGCGCCTCGCGGATGTCCAGGGTCATGGCGTCAGTGCTCCGGTCTGGCGCGCCTGCGCACGCCGAGGAAATTGGCCAGCAGGTCGTGGCCGTGCTCGGTGAGGATGGACTCGGGGTGGAACTGCACACCCTGGATGTCGAACTCGCGATGGCGCACGCCCATGATCTCGTCGATCCCGCCATCCGGAGTTTGCGTCCATGCGGTGATCTCGAGGCAATCGGGGCAACTGGCCCGCTCGATCACCAGCGAGTGGTAGCGCGTGGCTGTGAACGGATCGGCGAGGCCACTGAACACACCGGCACCCGTGTGATGGATAGGGGAGGTCTTGCCATGCATCACCTGCCGCGCGCGCAGCACGCGGCCGCCGAAGGCCTGCCCGATGCACTGGTGCCCGAGGCAGACGCCGAGCAGCGGCACCTTGCCCGAGAGCCTGCGGATCAGTTCGAGCGAGATACCCGCCTCGTTCGGCGTGCAGGGGCCGGGCGAGATCACGACGCGATCGGGGCCCAGACGAAGCACCTCGTCGACGGAAATCTCGTCGTTGCGGAAGACACGCACGTCTTCTCCCAGTTCACCGAGGTATTGCACCAGGTTCCAGGTGAAGGAGTCGTAGTTGTCGAGCATCAGGACCATGGTGCTACCGCGGGTACCTGCCGGAGGCAGCGCATTATGCCCGTCCCGTCACGGTTTTTGCCGCTTTCGCCCTGCTATCCCGCAACAGGGGTTTATACTCGGGCCGCTAGCACCGCCCTCGGACAGGTCGCCGGATGGACTTCTTCCGCCAGTTCCGCACGCATTTCCTCTACGCGGGGATATTCAGCTTCGTCATAAACCTGATCCTGCTGGTCCCTCCGCTGTACATGATCCAGGTCTTCGACCGGGTACTCGTCAGCCGCAGCCAGGAGACGCTGCTCATGCTGACGCTGGCGGCGGTGGGTACGCTGGTGATGCTTTTCCTGCTCGATTCGCTGCGCTCCGCGCTGCTGCTGAGCGCGGGCGGCATGATCGACCGCCTGCTCGGCGAGCGGGTGATCTCGGCGCTGATCCAGAACGCCGGCAAGGTGAACCGCGCCGAATCCGTGCACGGCCTGCGTGACGTGTCGCTGCTGCGCAATTTCCTGGGGGGCGCCAGCATCATCGCGCTCTTCGATCTGCCCTGGGGCATCTTTTTCGTGCTCTTCACCTTCTTTTTCCACACGCTGCTCGGTGTGATCGCGCTGCTCAGCGTGGCCGCCCTTTTCGCCCTCACGTGGAGCAACGAGAAACTCAACCGGGCGGATCTCGAGAAAGTGCAGATCGACGGGCGCCGCGCCGGCCAGTTCATCGACCAGGGCCTGCGCAACGCCGACGTGCTGAACGCGCTCGGCATGCGGCGCGGTTTCGTGCGGCGCTGGGAGCGCATGAACAGCCCGGTACTCGAAGGGCAGGAAGAAACCGGTCAGCGGATGGGCCGCATCAACAGCCTGAGCAAGGCACTGCGCCAACTGGTGCAGGTCATCATGATGGCGGCGGGCGCCTGGCTGGTGATCGCTGACAACATGACCTCGGGCGTGATGCTCGCCGCCACCATCATCCTCGGACGCGCACTCGCACCCTTCGAGAGCCTGCTCGCGAACTGGAACAACCTGGTGGGCGCACGCGCCGCCTATGCCCGCCTCAAGCCGCATCTGGAACAGAAACTCCTGCCGCCCGAAGTGCGCCTTCCCGCCCCCGAGGGCCGCGTCTCGGTCGAGCGGGTCACACTCGCAGGCGCCACCGCAGACCGGCCGATCATCCGCGGCGTGGCCTTCGAACTCGCGGCCGGCGATTCGCTCGCCATCATCGGCCCCAGCGCCTCGGGCAAATCGAGCCTAGCACGCCTGATCATCGGCATATGGACGCCCACCACGGGAGCCGTGCGCCTTGATGGCGCCGAGATCGCCAAACTCGACCGAGACCACATAGGGCCCTATCTGGGCTACCTGCCGCAGGACGTCGAACTCTTCCCCGGCACCGTTGCCGAAAACATCGCGCGGCTCGGCGAGCTCGACAGCGACGCGGTGGTGAAGGCGGCGCAATACGCCCAGGCGCACGACCTCATCCTGCGACTGCCACAGGGTTACGAGACCCCGATCGGCGGAGGCAGCAACACGCTCTCCGGAGGCCAGATGCAGCGTATCGGCCTCGCACGGGCGCTCTACGGACAGCCGAAACTGGTGGTGCTCGACGAGCCCAACGCCAACCTCGACGCCGAGGGCGAGGCGAGCCTGCAGCAGGTGGTGCGCCGGCTACGGCAGGAGAAAATCACGCTGGTGCTGGTGACGCACCGTCCCTCGCTGCTGGACCATATCGAGAAGGTGCTGGTAATGCGCGAAGGCGCGCAGGAGGCCTTCGGCCCGCGCGAAGAGATCCTCGCGAAGGTGCTTCCGATGCGCCAGGCACGCGGCAACTGAGCGCACGACCATGACCATCGACGTCAGACGCATCACGCGCACCGGAATGTTCGTCATCGTGTTCGGTGTGGGCGGCGCATTGCTGTGGGGAGGCACCGCACCGCTGAACGGAGCCGTGGTCATCAACGGGATGGTCAAGGTCGCCGGCAGCCGCAAGACCGTGCAGCACAACGAGGGCGGCATCGTGAAATCCATCCTCGTGCGCGACGGGGACCGGGTGGAGCGGGGCCAGACGCTGATCCAGCTCGAAGACGCCAACGTCTCGGCGCAATACGGCATCGTGCGCAGCGCCCTCGATGCGGAGCTGGCGCGCCAGGCGCGGCTGACGGCCGAAGCCACGCTTGCAGATGCGCCGGCCTTCGGAGCCGAAATCCTCGCCCGTACGGCAGAGCCCACCGTGCAGGAACTGAAGACGCGGGAACTGGCCCTGTTCGGTTCGCGTCGTCACGCGCTCCTCGAGCAACAGCGCCTCATCCGCACGCAGATCGGCGACATCCGCCGTGAAATCACCGCTCTCGGCGAACAGCGCAAGGCCGAACTGGAGGCGCTGGCGCTTGCCGATCAGGAGCTCGACAGCTACGAAGCACTGGAAGGCAAGGCATACGTGGCCGAGGTGCGCGTGCTCGCCCAGCGGCGCATGGTCTCCGAGTACCAGTCGCGCGCCGAGGAGCGCTCCGCCGAGGCGGCGCGCGCCGCACAGCGGGTTAGCGAACTCGAACTGCGTATCGCCTCTCTCGGCAACGAGTACGCGAGCCGTGCCGCCGAAGAACTCAAGGAGAACAGCTCGCGGATCCAGGAACTGCGCGAGCGGCTGCAGCCCTCGGAAGATGCCATGCGCCGGCAGGCCATAACGGCGCCGGTGGCGGGCCGTGTGCTCGGGCTCAGGGTACATACCGAGGGGGCCACCATCGGCGCGCGCGAGCCGCTGGTGGATATCGTGCCCGAAAACCAGGAAGTCCTGATCGAAGGGCAAGCCCCCCTCGATTCGATCAAGCAGTTGCACCTCGGACAGTTCGCCGAAATCCGCTTCCCGGCGCTGCCCTACCGGACCACGCCGATGGTGGCCGGCGAGGTGACCTACATCTCGCCGGATGCACTCGCCGACAAGGACGGGATCTCCTTTTTCCAGGTGCATGTGCGCCCTGACGCGCAGTCGCTGGAAGACGCCCAGGTCAAGGCCCTGGACCCCGGCATGGCGGCCGAGGTCTACATACAGACGCAGTCGCGCACGGCGCTCCAGTACATCATGCGCCCCGTGTACGACTCGCTGCGACGCTCCTTCCGCGAGGCCTGATGGCGCAAGCGGGCGAGCGGACATACCGCATCACCCGCCCCGGAGCGGAGGCCCTGCGGCTCGGCATCGCCTGCACACTGGCGGGTTGGGTCCTGTCACTCGGGGTGCCCTGGCTGCCGCTGTGGCAGGCGCTGGAGTACCGGGTCTTCGACCTGCTCAGCATCTCCGCGCGCCCTCTGGGCAGCAACATGCCCATCACCATCGTCGGCATCGACGAGGCATCCGCAACGCAACTCGGCCAACGCTGGCCCTACCCGCGCGACCTCCATGCCCGCTTGATCACGAACCTGAAAGCGGCAGGGGCAGCCGTCATCGCCTTCGACGTGCAGTTCTCCGAGCCCGGCACGCCGGAAGAAGACACACGCTTCGCCGAGGCGATCGCTGCGGCCGGCAATGTGGTGCTCGCCTCGAAGTTCGAGTACCACGAGACCTCGAGCACACGGGTGTTCATGCGAATGGACCCCATCACCGCGTTCACCTCGGCCGGCGCCAGCGTGGGACTCACCGACATGGCGCTCGCCAATGACCAGGTGCCGCGGCGCATGGCGACGGGAACCGACGCGTTCTGGCGCGTGGCCGTGCGCAAACTCGTGGAGGTGATGCCCGAGGCCGGCATCACCGAACCCGCAGTGCCGGAGGGGGCGATGATCCGCTACCTGGGTCCACGCAACACCTTCCCCGTGGTGTCCTACTACCAGGTGATCAACGGCGAACCCGACGCGCTGGCACTGATGGACGGCGCACTGGTGCTGGTGGGGCGTGAGGCCGGCGCCACCACAGAGATCAACGTGGCGCAGGCGGATGTCTTCCCCACTCCCTTCACACTCAGCACGGGGCTGCTCTCCTCCGGGGTCGAGATCCATGCCACGCAGGTGGAAAACGCCCTCCTCGGCATCCTGATCGAACCGGCCAGCCGCGGGCAGAACCTGCTGTTCGCCACCGTGGCGCTGCTGCTAGTACTGCCCTGGACGGTGTGGTGGCATCCGCTGCGCAGCACCGCGGGCGTGCTCGCCTGCATCGGCATCACCGGGGGCGCCGCGCTGCTCCTCTTCGACAGGGGGTTCTGCGACAACGGCAACTGGTGGAGCCTTTTCAGTACGGACTGCCGCGGAAACGGCGGCGTGCAAAGGCAGATCTGGGTCTCTTGCGCGGCTCCGATGGCAGGCATGCTCGCGGCTTTCCTCGGCACGGGAAGCGGATCCTTCCTCACCGAGCGACGGCACGCCGCGCGCATCCGCAGCGCATTCTCCCTGTACGTCTCGGGCGATGTGGTGCAGCAGATGATCTCGCACCCCGAGAAGCTGCGCCTCGGCGGCGAGCGCCGCGAGATCAGCGTGATGTTCTCGGATCTCTCGGGCTTCACGGAGTTCTCCGAGAAACTCGATCCCGACAATGTCGCGCTGGTGGTGAACACCTACCTGAACGCCATGACGCAGGTGATCATGCGCAACGGCGGCACGGTGGACAAATTCATCGGCGATGCCGTGATGGCCTTCTGGGGGGCTCCCGTGGACGACGCGCAGCATGCCCGCCACTGCATGCAGGCCGCGCTGGAAATGCAGCAGGCGATGGAGGGCCTGCAACCGCGCTTCGCCGAACTGGGCGCGGAAGGGCTCTCGCTGCGCATCGGCCTGAACACCGGCACGGCGATCGTGGGCAACATGGGCTCCGACCAGCGCTTCGACTACACCGCGCTGGGCGATACCGTGAACCTCGCCTCTCGGCTCGAGGGCGCGAACAAGGCCTATGGCACGCCGATACTCGCGGCCGGGGCGATAGAGCAGGAGGTGCGCGGCATCGTCCCGATGCGCCAGGTCGACCGGGTACGGGTGAAGGGCAAGGAAAGGCACGTGGACGTGTTTACCCCGTGCAGCGACCCGCAACTGGTGGCACTCACACAGCGGGCATGGCAGGCCTATCTCGCGCGGGAGTGGTCCGAGGCGCTGTCCGCTCTGGAGGGCGTGCGGGCCATCTGCGCGCACGACGCCCTTGCGGCGATGCTGCAGGAGCGCGTCGTGCTCTGCGCAGCGCAGCCTCCCGGGCCGGACTGGGACGGCTCGGTGAGTCTCGACAAACTCTAGCCTTGCACACTGCCGGGCAGGAGTTCGTCCAGCAGGGCGATGTAAGCCGGCAGGCTGTGCTCCCGGAACGAGAATCGCCCCTCGATCATTCCCCGCGCAGCCTGCACCACCGGACGCACGTCCGAGGCCAGGATACGCACGGCCTGCTCCACCAACTGCCCGCGATCGAAGAAATCGAAGAGGTAGCCGTTCTCGCCGTCACGGATCATCTCCTGCACGGGCGGCGTGGCAGAACCCAGCACCGGCGCACCACAGGCCATCGCCTCCAGCATCGACCACGACAGCACGAAGGGGTAGCTGTAGTAGATGTGCAGGCTGCTCAGTTGCAGGAGTTTCAGGTAATCGCCGTAGGGGCTGCGGCCCACGCAGTGTGTTCGACTCATGTCGAGTTGCGTGCCTACCTCGGCCAGGAGCATCTCGCGGTAACAGGTGTGGGGTTT
>CAIXOY010000380.1 GCA_903921135.1 uncultured Gammaproteobacteria bacterium | reverse complement strand
GACAATCCGAACTCCTTCAAGGTGCGCAAGGCCAAGGTGGGCGGCTATCGCGATTACTTCAGCGATACAGAAGCCGCGGACCTCGAACAGATCATGGCGCGTGACCTTTCGCCTTTTTACGCTTTCCCCCTGGATGGCGACCGGAGTACGGGCCCGCAGGCCGGATGAACCAACACTGCGTGCCCCGCCCGGGCGGCGCGCCAGAACAGGAGGACCGCACCATGCAGAACTGCGTATTCATCCAGACAAACCACAAGCAATACACCGGCGCCCTCGTCGCACAACATGCGCTGCGCCGGTACTCGGCCCACAACGACAAATTCGACATCCGCATCATTGATGCGCGTGACTACTCCTATTTCCAGGCGCGCGAAGGACAGAACTACCTGCGCGACGGCGTGAAGCGCGTCTGGCTGAACGACGACCTCCAGTCGTTCACGCTCACACGCTTCATGCCGCCGGAACTGATGGGATTCCAGGGGCGTGCCATCGTGATCGATCCGGACGTCTTCGCCTGCGCGGACGTGTGGGACCTGTTCTCCCGAGACATGGATGGCAAGTCGATTCTCTGCCGCCCGCGCTCCGGCACCAAGGGAATCATCGACAAGTGCCTCGCGACCAGTGTGATGCTGCTCGATTGCTCGAAGTTGCAGGACTGGAAAGTCGAGGAGCGCTTCCAGCGCATGTTCGACTTCAGCTTCGATTACATGGACTGGATCTGCCTGAAGACCGAAGCCCAGGGTACCGTCGGACTCTTCGAGAACGAGTGGAACGATTTCGACAAGCTGACCCCCGCCACGCGCATGCTGCACACCACGCGACGCCGCACCCAGCCATGGAAGACAGGTCTTCCTGTGGATTTCAGAATCGCAGAGCGTTTCCGTCTTTTCCCTCCGGCCGCGTGGCTGATGCGGGCACGGCGGCATCTCTTCGGCGAGTACGGCCTGATGGGCAGCTACAAGCAGCACCCGGATATCAATCAACAGCACCTGTTCTTCGGTCTGCTGAAGGAGTGCCTGGCCAACGGGACCGTGACGGAATCTTTCCTGCGCGAGGAAATGGCTGTAAACCACGTGCGCCACGATGTCTTCGAGGTGCTTGAGCGAACCCCTGACCTGCCCCCCGCGCCCTTGCACCCTCTCGCCAGCACGATGACCCGCGCTGCCTGATCCCGGACGTGAGGCTCCGCGCTACCGCCGGGGAGTGAACAGGGCCGAAACCGCGAGCGCTGCTGTCAATGTGTCGTCGGGCCTTTCCTCGCCCGAGATGTGGACCTGCGGCTCGGCTTCGCCGAGCCAGACTGCCCTGCCCTCGCCGACCAGGTTTCGCATCATGGCCTCGGCGTCACGGCGCATGCGCACAGGCCCAATCGTCGCAGCGAGGCGATGTATCAGCGCATCGAAGCGGTAGTTGTATCCGCGTTTCCACCATCCGGCACCGTCCTCGAGGCTGAAGAGGTGAACGGGCTTGCCCGTGAACTCTGCCTCCGCGACCATCGAAACACTGTCAGCTGTCACGACAAACCGGTCGGCCATCGCAAGAAAGCCGAGGTAGGGATTATTTTCCCTGGCACCTCCCCACCGATGCGCATGCCGGGGCACGTCGAGTTCCGCCGTGAAGGCTTCGAGCACTCCATCAGGCGTGCGCGCGCTGTCAGTGACCAGCACCGAACCGCCAAGTGAGCGCGCCATGCCGTTCACGAGCGTGCCAAGACGGCGGGCCTTCGCCTGCGTGAAGACATAAGCACCACTGTTGCCACCCAACAGGACCGCGATCCGCGGCGAAGGCAGATGCGCGAGCACGGGCGCCCAGCGTTCACGAGCCGTACGCAACAGCGCTTCATCGAGCCTGTGCATCGGCAATGCGTTCATATGGACGTTGGGGAACTTGCCAAGGGGGTACTGCGGAGTCGCAATCACCAGATCGAAACAACCTGGATCCGCCCATGGCCGGCCTACGTGCACGAGGCGCGACACACCCCCGGATTGCCGTTGAATCCAGCGCGCGACAGGCTCGTTCCTTCGCCCGGAGCTGATCACGAGATCAGGCCACGGCGCACGGAGCGGGCTCGAACGATTACGGTCTATGCCAAGCAAGGTGACGCCGAGAAAGCGGTTTGCCACAAGTTCCCATGGACGGTGGACGAGGTTCTTCTCTTCGCACGACCAGCCCAGGCGCGCGGCGAGCGCCAGCACCTGCGTGTTGTCGCCCGCCTTGCGGCCGAGCAACACCCAGACACGGGGCTCCGGTGAGTGCGGTAAAGGGGCTTCAGGCACGCTGGGACTGACTCCTCGCTCGATGGCGGGGTATCGATACTGCATTACAATACCAGCCCATGCTTATCGAACGTTATGTCACGGCGGAGATAGCCCGGCCCTTCGCTGCAGGTCTGGGACTGCTCGTCGCCGTGTTCGTCGCGTTCACCGTGGCGATGAAACTCTCCGATGCGGCCGCAGGTGCGATCGCGCCTGCTGCTGTCGTGCAATTGGTGGCCTTGAGCACGCTCGTCGCACTCGAGGTCCTCGTTCCGTCGACGCTCTATCTCGCCATTCTCTTCGCCATCGGGAGGCTGCACCGCGACTCCGAGATGGCAGCGCTGGCGGCTGCGGGAGTGAGTGAGCGCCGAATCCTGCGGGCCGTGCTGATCGTCGGCGGATGCGCAGCCATCGTGGTTTGGGTGCTGTCAGTGCACCTCCGCCCTTGGGCTTACACCCTCAGTTACACGATCGAACAGAATGCGATGAGCCGTTTCGACCTCGCCAACATTCGCCCGGGCAGTTTCGTGGACCTCGGACAGGGCGGCTATGTGTTGCAGGCGCAAGAGGTCGATCCTGCCGCAGCAGAGCTGCGCTCGGTGTTCGTACATGTATCGCGTGGCCGGCACACACAGCTCATATCCGCCGAGAGCGCGAAGATTCTCGATCTCGACGCCGAAGGTGCCCGCGCGGTCGAATTCCAGGACGGCTACAGCTACCTGCTGGACGAGGAGGGGAATCAGGACGTGAGCATGCGATTCGGCAGTTTCATCGTCAGGTTCTCGCCAGAGGAGCGGATGCAGAGATTCCGGCGCAAGGCCATCGACACGCGCACTCTGGGCGAATCGCGGGATGCCAAGGACATCGCCGAGTACCAGTGGCGTACGACCACTCCGCTCGCGACGCTCCTGCTCGCCGTGCTTGCCGTGCCGCTGGCACGCTCCGGACCGCGGCAGTCGCGCTTCGGAATCTTCGTGGTGGCACTGCTTGCCTACCTGCTGATGTTCATCTCGAGCGGCGTGGTGCGTAACTGGATCGAGAACGGTGACATCCCCGCCTCTCCAGGGCTCGTCCTTGCCTACCTGCCTGCGATGCTGCTTGCTGCCTGGCTGCTCCGCTCGCCCGGGCGGCAGCCACGATGGTGGCGCCGGTGATCCTGCGCAGGTATCTGGGGCAGGCGCTGCTGCGTGGCTGGACCACAGTGGCACTGGTACTCGGCGCGATGTTCGCCCTGCTGCAACTGCTCGACGAAGGCGACAACCTGAGCGAGCGATACCGGTTCATCGATGCGCTTGCCTATGTTGCGCTCACCACACCGCTCCGGGTGCTGGAGCTCTCGCCGGTGATCGCGGCTCTGGGCACCGTGATGGCGTTCGCGACGCTCAGCCGAAACAGCGAGATCGTGATCATGCGAACCGCCGGCCTGTCCACACGCGACCTGCTGCGCATGGCGCTGCCGCCAACACTGGCACTGGCATGCGTTCTGGCAGCATCAGGGGAATTCCTCGTCGCCTCGCTGCAGCACCGCGCAGAAACGCAACGCATGGTCCTGCGCAGCGGCAACCTCGACCTGCTCGCCGGCAAAGGTCTCTGGTCGCGCACCGGGCCGCAGTTCCTGAACGTTCGCGAACTCCCTGCAGGCCAGGCACCGGAAGGGATTTCCCTCTATGAATTCGATGAAAAAGGCAGGCTTCTGCGCGCGATAGAGGCCGAGCGTGCGGAACTGATGCCGGACCGTCGCTGGCGCCTGGTGAACGCGCGGATCAAGGACTGGAGTGGTACGACGCGGCTCAATCAGGCGGCAGAGTCACTGGACCTCGGTCCGTTCTGGTCCGCCACGGAACTGCCCGCGCTTGGCCAATCCCTCGCGACGATGCCGCCACATGCCCTTTATCGATACGCCCAGCACCTGCACCTTACCGGACAGGACGACCGGGACGTGCGCATGGCCTTCTGGGAGAAAGCCACCCTGCCGCTCTCCGCTGCATCGATGGTGCTGCTCTGCGCGGTGTTAGGCGTCGGCTTCGGATCGACGCGCAGCGCGGCCTTCGGTTGGCGCGTGCTCGCGGGAGCGGTGATCGGCGTGGGCTTCTACCTGCTCACGCGCATACTGCATACCGCAGGCAACCTGCTCGGCCTGCAGCAAGCCGTGGTGGTACTGCTTCCGATCGCCATGGTGGTTGCACTTTCAGCCTTCATCGCCGCTCGCACGCGCGGGCCCGGCAAGACCCGCGAGCACCGCGCATGAGACTGATGCTGAGCTTTTATCGCGCCTATCCGCTGCGCACACTGATTACCTTGCTGGCGATGTCGATCGCGGGCCTCGCCGAAGGTGTCGGTCTCTCAGCCCTGTTGCCCTTGCTGAATATCGCCATCGAGACGGACGCAGGCACTGCCTCGCCACTGCCTGCCGCGCCGGACAATGCTTTCGAGCATGGTGTGCGCGAGGCCTTGGCATGGGCGGGAATCACCCCGGAGCTGAACAACCTCCTGGTGCTGATCGTGGCGGCGCTTACCCTGAAGAGCCTGCTGCTGCTGGTAGCGCAGGTGCAGGTGGGTTACAGCGCCGCGCGACTCGCCACCGACCTGCGCCTCGAGTTGCTTCGGGCGATACTCCTGAGCCGCTGGAGCTACTTCCTGAACCAGCCCGTCGGCAAGCTCACCAACTCCCTGGCTACCGAGGCCTCGCGGGCAGCAGAGGCATTCCAGAACGGTGCAACAGCGCTTACTTTCCTGTTCCAGGCCATCGTATATGGTGCTGTTGCGCTCGCCGTTTCCTGGCGGGCAACGCTGGCCGGAATCGTTGCAGGGGCACTGATCATCGGCGTCTCGCATTCCCTCGTGCGCGTCACGAAGAAAGCTGGGAAAAAACAGACCTCCGTACTGCTATCGCTGATGTCGACCATGACCGACACCCTTGCGTCAGTGAAACCGCTGAAGGGCATGGGCAGGGAGCATCTGGCGGGCTCCGTGCTGTCGATGGAAACCGCGCGTCTCAATCAGGCACTCGAGCGCCAGGTGCTGAGCAGTGCATGGCTCGACTCGATGCAGCAGATACTGTTCGCGGTGATCATCGCCGGCGGCATGTATCTCGCCCTGGTACGCAACGGCATGCCGCTCGCCACGGTCATGGTGCTGGTGGTCGTGATCGGCCAGATGGTCGCCTTGCTCGGCAAGGTGCAGAAGCAGTACCAGAAGTCCACGATCGGCGAGAGCGCCTACTGGTCGATGCGCCAGACCATCGCCGAGGCACAACGCGAGGAAGAGGAACTGCCTCCGGGAGAAACCCCATCGATTGGCACTGGTCTTCGCCTCGAAAGCCTCGGGTTCCGCTACGGCGACCGGCAAGTGCTCGACGGCGTGGAAGTGGAGATTCCCGCAGGCTCACTGGTGACGCTGGTGGGTCCCTCGGGAAGCGGCAAGACCACGATGGTCGATCTGGTGATCGGGTTGCTGCGCCCCGATACCGGGCGCGTAACCGTGGGGGGCGTGCCGCTTGCGGCCGTGGACCTGCGCCAGTGGCGACGCGCTATCGGCTATGTGCCGCAGGAAACTCTCCTGCTGCACGAGAGCATCGCCCACAACGTGAGCCTGGGTGACAGCGAGATTCCTGAAGCGGACATCGAGGCGGCATTGCGCGCCGCGGGCGCATGGGACTTCGTGAGCAAGCTGCCCGAGGGCATGCATGCGAGCGCGGGTGAGCGCGGAGGGAAACTCTCGGGTGGCCAGCGCCAGCGCATCGTCATCGCGCGCGCGCTCGTGCGCAAGCCGCAACTCCTCATTCTCGACGAAGCCACGAGTGCACTCGATGCGGAGAGCGCGGATGCCGTAAAGCAAACCCTGCAGCAACTGCGGGGCTCACTTACGATCCTCGCGATCACCCACCAGGACGTCCTTGTCGACATCGCAGACAGGGTGTATCGACTGGAGGACGGACGGGCCTCCCTTCAAACCTGACCGAACAGCTGCCTGACGCGCTGCACCGCCCTCTCGACATCGGGCGATGGCGCAACGGCACCGCCGTGATGCTCCTCGCCCAGCCAGACGGCGCGACCCTCGGAAATCATCCTGTCGTGTACCAGCGAAATGTCCCTCCCAAGACGCCGTGGCCCGAAACGCAGCAGCATCCTGTAGCCGACTGTCTCTGCGGAATGGTCACGCCGGGCGATCGCCGCTCCGGGCGTATGGTCGCGGTCGAGGTCGAACAGGTAGAGCGGCTTGCCGGTGGCGCTCGCCTCGGACAGCATCGAGATACTGTCGAAGGTCGCAATGATGCGGTCAGCCATGCCGAGGTAGGCGAAATAGGGGTTCACCGGATCATCGGGCCGCCACGCGTAAATCTCGTGGGGTACGGACGTATCGGCACGCAGCACCGCGGTGACGCAAGCGGGTGTGCGCGAACTGGTGCTGATCATCAAGCTGCCACCCAGACTGCGCGCCAGTGCGCTGGCCTGCTTGGCAAGCCGCCGCGCCGCATGGATACCGAAGGCGTGAGGGCCACTTGAGCCTCCCGCCATCAGGGCGATGCGCGGCGACGGAAGTTGTTCCAGCCGGTTACGGTGAAGCGCGGTTGCCTCGGCCAGCCGGGCCTGCGTCACGCGGTGCATGGTGAGTGTGTTGTGCAGAACCTGAGGCAGTTCCGGCAGCCGGTACTGTGGCGTTGCCACGACCAGATCGAAAGCCGGTGGATCCGACCACGGCCTGCCGACGTGAACGAGCCGCGTTCTGCCACCGCTCTGCTGGCGCACCCATCGACAGACCGGTTCGTTGCGCATCCCCGCGCCAATGACGAGATCGGGCCAGGGTGGTTCAAGCGTGGCGGCGCTGTCAGGCGCAAGCCCGAAGAGTCCTGTTCCGCGGAAAAGCTCGAAGGGCCGACCGACATCCCTGTAGCGGACAGGCTTCAATTCGAACGGCCAGCCGAGCGCCTCCGCGAGCGCAAGCATCTGGGTTTGCTCGCCCGCCCTGTAGGCACCTATAACCCACACGCGAGGTTGGGCTGGCTTGCCGGTCACGCGTTGCTTTCCACCAAAAATGCACAAGGGGCGCCGACCGGAGGGTCGGGCCGGGAACACGGCAAGTATACTTGCCACACTCACCGCCGCGGCGCGATGGCCGCAGGCATCTGACGGGAAAACGCACGATGGCAAGTTACGACACCTGTCTCGCGCGCGTGCTTGAATTGCTCGCGCCACTCGCCAAGGCAGGCGGTCCCGTATCGGCTTCCAGCGATCTCATCGGGGAGCTCGGGCTCTCCTCTATCGACGTGATGGAGATGATCGAGGGCATAGAAGACGAGTTCGATATTTCCTTCCCGCTGAACAACCTCTCCGCCATCCGCACAGCAGGCGAACTGGCAGCTGAAATCGCGAGGTTGTCCGCATGAGCCTTCTGGAAAAATTCGATGCCATGACCGCGGTGCGAGCAGAACTCGCAGCCCGCGGCGTGCGCCCCTTCGGCGCGGTGAACGAGAAAATCATTTCACCCACCGAGGGCACCATCGGCGGCAAGCGGGTCATCCTCGCGGGCACGCATAACTACCTTGGCCTCACCTTCGACCCCGAGTGCATCGCAGCAGCCCAGCAGTGCGTAGCCGAGCAAGGAACCGGCACCTGCGGCTCGCGCATGGCCGCCGGAACCTACGCAGAGCATGATGCCCTCGAAAAAGAACTGGCTGCGTTTTTCGGCCGGCGCCACGGCATCGTCTTCTCGACCGGCTTCAGCGCCACGATGGGTGTACCAGCCACGCTCGCCGGCCCGGGCGATACCATTCTCATGGATTCGGACAGCCACGCGAGCATCTATGACGGCGTGCGGCTGAGCGGCGCCGAGGTCATACGTTTCCGGCACAACGATGCAGCCAATCTCGCCAAACGCCTGGAGCGTCTGGGCGACAAGGCGAAGGACACACTCGTGGTGGTGGAAGGCATCTACAGCATGCTGGGTGACATGGCACCGCTGCAGGAGATCGCGGAACTGAAGCGGCAGTATGGATTCTGTCTCCTCGTCGACGAAGCGCACTCGATGGGCGTACTCGGCAAGCACGGACGTGGTCTGGCGGAAGCGGCAGGCGTGGAAGACGAAGTGGATTTCATCGTTGGCACGTTCAGCAAGAGTCTCGGTTCGATCGGCGGCTATTGCGTCAGCAACCTGGACCAGACAGACGCGATCCGCTTCTCGGTACGTTCCTACCTCTTCACCGCATCTTCCACGCCGGCGACCGTAGCCTCGGCGCGCGCGGCACTCCGTGTACTGCAAGCACGCCCGGAACTCCGGGATACGCTGTGGCGCAATGCACGCATGCTCTACAACGGGC
Organism: uncultured Gammaproteobacteria bacterium; assembly: GCA_903921135.1. Classification (GTDB taxonomy): domain Bacteria; phylum Pseudomonadota; class Gammaproteobacteria; order Pseudomonadales; family UBA5518; genus UBA5518. The sequence goes on along the minus strand of CAIXOY010000380.1, from coordinate 8,707 downwards.
TGCGCGATCTCGGGTTCCGTGTGGGCCCCGAGGCGAGCCCGGTGATAGCAGCAATCTTCGAAGACAGGGAAACCGCAATCCGCTACTGGCAAGGCCTTCTCGATCAGGGTGTGCTGGTCAATCTCGTGGTACCCCCCGGCTCGCCGTCCACCTACAGTCTGCTTCGTGCCAGCGCCAGCGCAGCCCACACGGAAGAGCAGATCCAGCGGATCCTTGCGGCCTACGCCAACCTCAAGTTGAGAGACGCCGCCTGATGCGCGGGGCAGGAGCGGCGTTCCGCTTCGCGCATCTTTCTGACCCGCACCTCACCGACCCCTCTGCAGCCACCTTCCGGGAGCTTTTGGGAAAGCGCGCACTCGGGTACCTGTCGTGGCTGCGCCGTCGGCGGCATGAACATCGGCGTGAGTTCCTGGACGGCCTGGCGCGCGATCTCGCCGATCGCGGTGCGGATCACACTGTAGTGACGGGCGACCTCACCCACATCTCACTGCCGCAGGAATTCCTCGAAGCCCGAGACTGGCTGCGCTCGCTGGCGTCGCCCGAACAACTGACGGTCATACCGGGCAACCACGATGCGTATGTCGACATGCCCTGGGATGTGTCGCTGGGGCTGTGGTCGGAGCACATGCGCGCAGATGTGCCGGACACCAGCGCGCGGTCGGTTTTTCCCTTCGTCCGCGTCCGTGGCCCCGTCGCGTTCATCGCCCTGAACTCCGCAGAGCCCATGCCGCCGCTGTTCGCCACAGGCCGACTGGGGCAAACGCAGATCGACCGGCTCGAACACTGCCTGGTCACGCTGGCAAACCAGAGAGTGCTCAGGGTGCTGCTGATACACCACCCGCCCGTGCCCGGATCGGAAAAGTGGCGCAAGCGCCTGATCGACGCCCCAGCGCTTTGCCATCTGCTGGAGAGAATGCCGGTGGATATGGTGCTGCACGGGCATCAGCACCGGCCCGGGCATACCTTCGTACGGGTCACGGGACGGCAGATCCCGGTGTTCGGCATCCCGTCGGCATCAGCCGCAGGGTTGCACTGCGCCCACGCTTCCACCTACAACGAGTACGACGTACATCAAGACGGAAACCGCTTTCGCGTCGACGTGAAAGCGCGGCGTTGGCAACAGGAAACAGCCAGCTACACCGAAGAGGCAATCACCTCTCTGGAGTCAGGATCCGACTGAATCAGCGGCAGCACGGCGCAGCATGACTTGTTCGACCAGTCTGTGATCCTCCGGCGAATCAACATCCACACCGGCCTCACCAAAGGGCATGCGAACGGCAGCAACGCGAATGCCTGTCCGCCGGCTCAGAAGCGCCATGGCCTGATCCAGGCCTAGCCACCCCAGCCTGTAGCGCAACACCGCCGTCCAACCGAGCAGTTGCAACACGCGCCAAGGCGTCTTGCGTGCGCTTTCGACCTGCCTCCACAACCCTGCGAGATCTCTGCCCTGCGGGGTCACAAACGCGAAAAGGTTGCACCCGCAGTAATCATCGTCATGGAACCGGAGCAGCGTCTTGCGCATCGTCGGGAATATCTCCCGCACCTTTGAATAGGGGGCAAGGCCGACGACAGCGTCCGCTCCGGAGGCGAGAGCCGCGGCACAGAAGTGCTCGATGTACTCCGGCCTGAGCAAGGGATGGTCTGCGGTGGTAAGCAATACAGGACGCGAAACCTCTATATCAGCCATGAGATCCGAGGCGCTGGTGCTCGGGGTCCCGGAGGACTCCCGCCAGTACATCGCTCCTGAATCGAGCCGCGTGAGCAGCGCAGGCTCGCTCCGGAGCGCCGTCGCGGGTGGACCGCTGAGATGCACGGTTGCGATAGACGGAGACGCATCCAGAGCCCCGAGGACATGAAGGATCATGGGGCTGCCTGCAATCGGGAGGAGCGCCTTGCAGCCCTTGCCGGAGGCCTCGACGAGGGGATCATCCATGCGGCGATCCCCCGCCAGAACGATGGCCGCAAAACCCGCGCGGCTCATGCCCCGAGCTCCATGTCGTAGAGGCGGTAGCGCTTGTACATCTCGCCTCCGATGGCTTCGATGATGCTCCGCATGCCCGAGTTATCCTCGAGAATCCAGGACATCTCGACTTCCCGAACTCCGCGGGCACACAGGCTCTTGCGCACCGCATCAATCACGAGAAATGCGAGCCCTGGTCCCAGTCGCGAATGCTGGAAACACTGCCTCACGCCCATGAGGGGGACGCGGGCGCTGCCCGGATGCCCAACCTTGAGCCCCCACGCCAGCCGGAGCCATCCGAACGGCAACAAACGCCCGCCTAGTCCACGGGTAATCTCATTGATGTTGGGCATGGCGACGATGAAGGCTGCCGGCACACCGTCCACCTCGGCGATCTGCACATAGTCGTTCGGGGAGAGCAGTGTGACCATGCGTCCGACATCCGCGAACTCCTCTTCAGTGAAGGGTACAAATCCGAAATTGCGCTCCCAGGCATCGTTGAAAATGTCTCTGATGAGGGCGAGTTCACGTGCCCGGTTGCGGGTATCGAGCGGCCGCACCCTGACGCTGGCCCCACCCGCCTCAGCCAGGCGGCGCATCACCCTCGGAGCCTCGAAGTCCGGCGCAACCCTGTACGCGAGCAAATCCTTGGAAGGCACGAGGCCGAGCGACTGAAGTACGCCGTCATAGCGGGGCAACGCATGCCCCATCATCACGCAGGGCGGCGTGTCGAAACCCTCGACCAGCAAGCCGCACTCCTCGTTCACGCTCAGGTTGAGGGGGCCACGCAACCGACGGGCGCCGCGGGATTCCAGCCAGGACGTTGCAACGTGGAACAGGGCTTTGGCGACCGCGGGATCATCCGCGGCTTCGAAGAGGCCGAAGGCACCCCTTTGGTCTCCGTGACGTTGCTGGTGCAGGCGATCCCACTGGGCCGTAATGCGACCGACAGGAGAGTCTGCCCTGTCATAGGCTACCCAGGCCTGCACCTCCGCATGCTGCAGGTAGGGGTTGCTCCCCCAGATCCTCTCCCGCAGCTCGAACTCGAGTGGAGCGATCCAGTTCGGATCGTTGGCATAGAGGCTCGAAGGCAACCGGATGAAGTCATTGCGCCTCGCCCGGGTATCGGCGGGGAGCACCCTGACGGGACCGTCGGAGGGAATCACGAGATGGCATCTCCGGACCGTGCCACGCGGGCAGTGGCGCGAGTATACAAGCCGCTTTCAGCAACGCGCCACACGGCAGCAGCGCACACCAAGTGCTCAAAAAAACTCTTTTCAAATCCGGCAATTAGCTTCCTGAAAAGCCGCTGCTCTGCGGGCTTTTCCGGCCAAATAGTACCAATCGACCAAGGTTGATTTGGCACGAGTCCGAACGAAAAATAGGTCCGACAAATACGGCCGCGCTCATACACGGCCGTGGGCTTAGAAGCAGCGACGCAGGCCTTCAAGGGGAAGGCAAGTGGGTAGGCGTCAGCGAGCTCGACCACGGCATGGGCATACAACAAGGGAAGCACACGGTTTTGCGCACCGAATCGACACCCACCAGACACGAACTTCCGTTCCGCCCCGCGGACTTTCGTACCCTCACCGACGCACTGGACTACGCCGCTCTCGGCGAGACTGGAGCCAATTTCTACACCGGCCGCGGCGATTTCTACGCATCCCTCCCCTACTCCCATCTCCGGAGCGAAGCCATTTCCTTCGCGAGGAAACTCTCCGGCCTGGGTCTCAGGAAAGGAGACCGGGTGGCGATGGTCGCCGAAACACACCCTGACTTCCTCCGGGTGTTTTTTGGCTGCCAGTATGCGGGGCTTGTTCCTGTGGCTCTGCCTGCGACCATCAATCTTGGCGGTCATCAGAGTTTCGTAGCGCAGTTGCGCGGCCTGATCGAGAACAGCGGCTCTTGCGTCGCCATCGCGTCTGAAAGCTTTCTTCCCTTCGTGCTCGAGGCGGTGGAAGAACTACCGCTGCGCATGGTCGGCGAGCCCGCAGAGTTCGATCAGCTTCCTGAGGCAACGGACGACCTGCCCTCTATAAACCCGGACGACGTATCGTATTTGCAGTACACCTCGGGTAGCACGCGATTTCCCAGAGGCGTGATCATCGAGCACCGCTCGGTCATGAGCAATCTGAACGGCATCATCCAGGACGGCGTGAAGATCCGGGAAGGCGATCGTTGTTTCTCGTGGCTGCCGTTCTACCACGACATGGGGCTGGTCGGTCTTGTGCTGGTGCCGGTGGCCTCCCAGATGTCCGTCGACTACATGGACACCCGCGATTTCGCCATGCGCCCCCGTCAGTGGCTCAGCCTGATGTCGCAGACCAAGGCAACGATCTCCTTCAGCCCATCCTTCGGATATGAACTCTGCGCCCGACGGTTGCGTGAGGGCGAAGCGGGTCGATACGACCTCAGCAACTGGCGAGTTGCCGGCATAGGCGCAGAGATGATCCGCTGGGAGACACTGGAACGCTTTGCAGAAGCGCTCGCGCCAGCGGGCTTCGACGCGAGGGCGTTCCTTGCCTGCTACGGCATGGCGGAGTGCTCTCTTGCCATCAGCTTCGCGCCTTTGTTCGGGGGCTTTCGTACAGATCTCGTCGATCTCGACCACCTTGCTGATCACGGCCGCGCAGTGCCGGTCACAGAGGGCACGACGGGGCGCTCAAGGGCCTTCGTCGATTGCGGCAAACCCTTGCCGGAATACGAAATGGAAATCCGTGATGAGCATGGCGGCATTTTGCCCGACCGCACCACAGGCACCATCCATGTGCGCGGGCCGAGTGTCATGTCCGGGTACTTCAACGCACCGGAAGAAACATCTTCTGCTCTCAGCCCGGATGGCTGGCTGAACACGGGCGATATCGGCTACATGGTTGATGGCAGCCTCCTCATTACCGGAAGGCAGAAAGACCTCATCATCATCAACGGCCGGAACATCTGGCCGCAGGATCTCGAGTACCTGGCAGAGCACCAACCCGAAGCCCGCGTGGGGGATGCTCTAGCCTTCTCCGTACCCGGCCCGGAATCGAGGGAGATCTGCGTACTGGTTGTCCAGTGCCGCGAAACCAATCTGCAGCGCCGCAGCGCCCTGATCGACCGCCTCACCCGATTGGTCCGACTGGAGATGGGTATCGATTCCTACGTCGAACTCGTCCCGCCCCACACGCTTCCCCGCACCTCCTCGGGCAAACTCTCCCGCTCCAAAGCGCGGCAGACATTCATCCAGACCCATGACCTCGCCGAGGTAGCAGCTACTGCCGAAGGCGCGCCACTTCGCCAGCAAGTCTCGGCCTGAAGGCCGGCTGGCGCGCAGGTGCTCGTCGCACTCACGGGGGCGACCGGTTTCATAGGGCAACGTCTCGCCCTCCGGCTGCTCGCCGAGGGCCATCAGGTCCGGGCGCTAACCCGCAAGCAATCGAGTGCTCTCCCCGCAAGCATCGAGCAAATCTCGGGCAGCCTTCATGACCCGGATGCGCTTCGCAGATTGCTCGAAGGCGCAGAGGCACTCATGCACCTTGCCGGCGCCGTCCGCGGCAGTAACGCTGCAGAGTTCGATCTCACAAATGTGGAGGGCACGGAGCGGCTGCTGGCGGCCTGCAGTGAACGAGCGCCCGCGATTCCAGTGCTCTTCTTCTCGTCATTGGCAGCACGTGAACCCGGCTTGTCGCATTACTCCGCCAGCAAGCGCAAAGCCGAGCAGGTACTTGAGAGCCGAACGGATGGCCCATGGATGGCGTTGCGACCACCGGCAGTCTATGGCCCCGGAGACAAGGAAATGCTGCCCGTGTTCCGCTTCATGGCGAGGACCGGCATCGCGCCCTGTGCGGGCCGTCAGAGCGACCGCCTGTCCCTGATCTTCGTCGACGATCTGGTAGATGCAGCGATTGCATGGCTACCCCTTCGCTACGGCATCCGCGCGATCTGCTGCCTGCATGACGGCCATGAGTCAGGCTACGGATGGAAAGAACTCGCCCAGACTGTCGGAGACGCGTGCGGAAGGCGCGTGATCGTCCGCGAACTCCCCGCTCCGCTCCTGGATCTGGTCGCGCGCGCCAACCGTGCAGTGTCGCGAATCACGGGAACGCAACCGATGCTGACGCCAGAAAAACTACGCGAACTGCGGCATCCGGATTGGGTCTGTGACAACCGTGAGATTTCCGCGCTACTCGGATGGCGACCATCCACCCCGTTAGCGCAAGGTCTGGCCGCCACACCTGGATGGACCCACTGAGCACACGCCGGATCAGGCACCCCTGACCACTGGCGCCCGTTCGAGTTCACTGACCTCCCGCTGCCACTGGAAGATGTTCATCTCGATGAAGACGAACGCCACCAGCCACAGGAACGCATCCCAGAAATCCACGAGCGGACCTTGAAGGCCCCAGTACACCGCCGCCGCAAGCAGCGTGGCATAGGTGATGGCTTTGAGCCCGCTACTCACGCGGAGGATCCAGCCTTTCAGCAAACCACGAAGCTGAAGGCGGACATCCAGCTCCAGAAGCACCACGACCATCACCCAGGCCATCGCATTGACGACGTCGACGAATGCGAGCTGCTGCGCCTCCGCCAGAACATCCAGCGGCGCCACGACCCGCAACTCGGGGAGGCTGGGGGCAGCCAAGGCAATGCTTTGACAGTTTTCCGCAGCAAGAGGCACGAACTCGTCCAGGCTCGTGAGGACAGACCAGCCCTGTCCCACGAGATCACAGGCGTGCTGCTGCAAGACAGATGCTGCGAGGTAGGTCTCGTACTTCTCGGTGTATCCGATGACGGAGTTGAGAACGACCAGGGCACCCAGCCCTCGCAAACCGTGCAAGCTCCACTTTATGCGCCGACGGCGAAGGTATGCGTCGGGGAGATAGGAGGTTTCGAGTTCGAAAAGGAACAAAAGCAAGAGCCACGACGCAGAGTCGATGGTCTGGGCGTAGATCTCGATGAACGCCGTCAGCCCGTCAACACCCTCGGGTAGCCTGACCGTCGCGGTGCGCGCATCTTCGTGCGCGAACAACCAGAGGTTCACGAGCAGCGCCATGAACACCAGGAGCTTGAAGGTGGCGAAGAGCCGCTGGGAGTGAAGTAGCTTGTGCTGCATCACGGCCGTACTGCTGAATTCTCTCTATTCTCTGCCGCGATCCGCCAGCAGACAACAGCTATCTGGATCTCCGCTGCGTCTGGACGCATGTCCTCGGCTGTGGCTAAGCTCGCCCCACTCCACACAGACCATGGGATGTACCGGCATGGGCGGCTGTCCTCTCGCAAACCTGATCGACCCCGACACCTACGCGGAGGGGATGCCATATGCAGAGCTGCGCCGTTACCGCGAACTCGGACCAGTGGTACAGCAGGATGACCCTTTGACGGGCGTTCCCTACTGGGCGATCACAGGACAGCAGGAGCTCGATTTCGTCTCCAAGCACCCGGAACTGTTTTCTTCCGCCGAGCGGTCCCCCTTTCCCGCAGAGTATCCGCAGGAGCAAGTCGAGGCCATACACCGCAAGACCATCATCGGCATGGACCCGCCGCTCCACCAGAAGGTACGCCGGATCATGCGCGCGGCCTTCACGCCCGCGGCGGTAGACGCTCACGAAGCCGTCTTCCGCCAGCACGCGCGGCGGATCATCGACGCGGTGCTGCCACGCGGCGAATGCGAGTTCGTCGAAGAGGTGGCCGCAGAACTGCCTCTCCTCGCGATACTCGAGTTGCTCGGCGTGGACCCCGCGGATCGCAAGGACTTCTTCAACTGGACCAACACGATGATCTTCGCCGATGACCCCGACATGGCGGTCTCGGAACTCGACGGCCAGATCGCCGCGGCAAATGTGATCGGCTATGCCATGCGCCTGGCCGAGGAGCACCGGCAGTCACCCCGCAAGAACGTGCTCGGCGCCCTGCTCGATGGGCGCATCGATGGCAACCCGCTCAGCACGGAGGAATTCGGGTGGATGTTCGTGCTGACCCTCGTCGGCGGGAATGAGAGCACCCGAACGGTGATTGCCCACGGCATGCGGCTGCTCATGGAAAACCCGGAACAACTGCAATTCCTGGTCGACAATCCGGATCGCATAGCCGCCGCCACCGAAGAAATGCTCCGCTACAACACGGCCTTCATCGCCATGCGCCGCACCGCCATGCAGGACGTGGAACTCGCGGGGCAGCCGATTCGCAAGGGTGACAAGGTCCTGCTGCACTACCACGCCATCAACCATGACGAGCGGGTCTTCGGCGACGATGCGATGCGGTTCGATGTGCGTCGTGCCGAGCGCATGCCCGATCTGTACAACCAACTGAGGTCCTTCGGCATCGGGCAGCACTTCTGCATCGGCTCCCACCTGGCCCGACTCGAACTGCGCGTGATGTTCGAAGAGATCATCCCGAGGCTGCGCAACCCGCGATTCAGCGCGGCGCCGCGATACGTCCGATCCTTTTTCGTGAACGGCATGAAGGAGATGCGCATCGCTTTCGACGCTGCCTGATGTCGATTTTTTTTACAGTGCAGGACAGATCCTGGCCCGCTGGCGAAGACAACCCCTTGCTGCAGCAGGATATTCGGTTTTCGGTATGAAATTTGCTCTTCGCTCGGGAACCTCGGCTCTGGAATCACAAAGACGTCATGCATCTCAGGTCGGGCGAGACATCGATGCCACCGTTCCGTACCGACCGGCTTTATCAGGTCGACGGTCGCTGGTACTTCGTGACGCGCGAAAAGACCCGGGAAGGCCCCTACCAGAACCGCATCGACGCAACGCT
>CAIXOY010000379.1 GCA_903921135.1 uncultured Gammaproteobacteria bacterium | reverse complement strand
TGCAAGGCCTTGGCCGTCGACGGTGCGATGGACGGTGTCTCGGGCCGGATAGCGCGATTGCGCGCCAAGGGTGCCGGCGGAGGAGGGGATGCTTGTGAGCATCCGTAGACGCGCACCTGCGCTGGTAGTGTTTCACGCGGGGCTTGAGCGGATACAGACCGGCTACTGGCGGGCTCGTACGATGATCTGCGGCCGAGTGCTTGATGTGAGTGGCGAGCATTGCACCGTGTCGGTGGGACTGGCCGCGTATGCCCTAGAACGGGCGGAAGGAGCGCAAGGATGAGACGCTGCGGGTACTGCGATGCGCTCGTGAATGTGCAGGGCGTGGATGCGTGGGACGCCGACACTGCGCGGGAGGCCTTCGTGATCCTCGTCTGTCCCGTCTGCGGTTGCGGCGGTCTGGCCAACCCGCCCTCCGATGCGGAACTCGCCCGCTACTACGAACCGTCCTATTACGGTCGCGGAACGCAGAAATTCCTGCCCGTGGTGCAGCAGTTGTTCGACGCGGGAAAACGCACGCTCGCCCGCTCGGTGATCGCAGCCCTCGAAGGACGCGCCGCTCCGCGGGTGCTGGACGTGGGCTGCGGTACAGGACAGTTGCTGGTGGAACTTGAGCGTCTCGGTGCACATGCCACAGGGCTCGAGCGCGCGGGTGGCGCCGCGCGGGCCGTGCAGCCGGGGCTGCGCATCCTCGAGGCAGATCTCGGAGACCATGCCATCACGCCCGGCACCCTGGACGCTGTGGTCATCTGGCACGTACTGGAACACCTGCGCGATCCCGCTGCGGCCGTCCGTATCGCCGGCGATCTGCTCGCGCCTGGCGGCGTGTTGTTCCTCGCGGTGCCCAACGCCGCGAGTTGGCAGGCACGCGCCTTCGGCCGGTACTGGTTCCACCTTGATGTGCCGCGTCACCTTCACTTTCTGACACTGGAAGGGCTGGCACACATGCTCGGCGCCAGCGGGCTTGCTATCGCGCGCACCGGCACCCTGCAGTTCTCGCAGAGCGTGTTCGGCTTCGTCCAGAGTTTCTTCAACGCGGCGCTCCCGCCTTGCCCCAACCGCCTTTACCGCCTGATGCGTTCGCCGCCCGGCGTGAGCGGCGTGGCGGAACTCGCCGCGTGGTCTGCGGCCGCCTGTCTTGTCACGCCCGTGGCGATTGTCGAGGCACTGTGCTCTGCCCTGGCCGGCGCGGGCGCTATCCGCATCGTCGTGGCACGCAAACCATGACCGACGTGGCGTCCCGGGCCAGGCGGCGGGTTGCGGCAACCGTTCGCAGGCTGCTCTCGGTGGGTGTGTTCCGCTACCTGCTTGCCGCCATTGCTGGCGCTGTCGTGGATTTCTCGCTGTTCGCGCTGCTGATCTACCAGTTCGGGGTGGGTTATCTCTGGGCCGGCGTTGCCGGCTTCTTCTGTGCCACGCTCGCGAATTACCTGGTCAGCATACGGCTCGTGTTCAGCAGCGGTGCGCGCTTCTCGCGGTTGCATGAACTCCTGCTCGTGTACGCCGTTAGCGCCACGGGGCTGGTCTGGCACCAGATGATTCTCTATGCCTGCGTCGAGTATCAGGGAATGCACGTGATGCTGGCCAAGGTGGTCGCGGTGGGTTCGGTGTTCTTCTGGAACTACCTGCTGCGCCGGCATTTCGTGTTCGCACAGCCGGGCGGTGCTTCAACCGGCGGCAGCGGAACTCAGGGCCAGTAGTGGCGAAGCTCCTGCCCCCAGAGCAGGGCGATCCAGCCCGCGCCCGCGAGGAACGGGCCGAAGGGGAAGGGGTTGTCCCGTTTCATGCCTTTGAAGAGCATCATGCCGATGCCGGTGATCGCGCCCAGCACTGAAGAGAGCAGCACGATCGTCGGCAGCGCCATCCAGCCCAGCCAGGCACCGAGCGCGGCGAGGAGCTTGAAGTCCCCGTAACCCATCCCTTCCTTGCCCGTGAGCAGCTTGAAACCCCAGTACACGGACCATAGCGAGAGATAACCGAAGACCGCGCCCCAGAGCGCATCGTGCAGGGGGATGGCGCCCGTGAGCTGGTTGGCAATCAGTCCTGCCCACAGCAGTGGCAGTGTGATGCTGTCTGGCAGCAACTGATGGTCGAGGTCGATGACCGTCAAGGCCACCAGTGCCCACGTAAAGCACAGCGCCGCGGCCGTGTCCCAGCCTGCGCCGAGGCGCAGCACCACGATCACCGATAGCACTGCCGTTACCGCTTCCACGAGGGGATAGCGCAGGGGAATGCGTTTGCGGCAGGCGCTGCAGCGTCCACGCATCGCCACGTACCTCAGGACGGGAATGGTCTCGTGGGGGCGGATCCGGGGGCCGCAGCCCGGGCAGGTCGAGGGTGGGTAGGCGAGGGAGATGGTGTCGGTGGTGGGGGCGGGAATCGGTGGGCTTTCCAGCAGTTCCCGGGAGTCCTTCCGCCACGCCCGATCCATCATCACCGGCAGGCGCAGGATCACCACATTGAGAAAACTGCCCACCACCAGTGCGAGCACGGCGGTGCCCGTGATCAGGAGTTCCTGGCTGTCCCCGAGGCGTGTCAGGTCGAGAAGGGTCTGATCCAAGCGGGGCCTACATCACCGATCCGAGCATGAAGATCGGCAGGTACATGGCCACCATGAGTCCACCCACCAGCACGCCGAGAACCGCCATGATCAGCGGCTCCAGAAGCGCGGTGAGGCCGTCGACCTTGTTGTCCACTTCGGCCTCGAAATGCGAGGCCACCTTGTCGAGCATCGAGTCGAGTGCGCCGGACTCCTCGCCGATCGACACCATGTGCAGCAGCATCATGGGGAAGAGGCCGGTCGTGCGGATGGCCTGGTTCAGCTGGGTGCCCACCGTGACATCGTCCCGGATCTGGCGGATGGCCCGGGCGTAGACCTCGTTGCCGGCGGCTCCCGCGACCGAATCGAGCGCTTCGACCAGCGGCACGCCGGCTGCGAAGGTGGTGCAGAGCGTGCGGGCAAAACGGGCGACGACCGCTTCCTTGAGAATAGGGCCGACGACCGGGACCTTCAGCATCACGGCATCGACCCAGTCGGCGAAGGCTTTGCTGCGCTGTTTGGCCTCGCTGAAGGCATACCCGGCGGCACCGATCACGCCGACGATGATGTACCAGTAGGCCTGCATGAAATTCGACATCGCCAGCACCAGGAGCGTGAAGGCGGGAAGGTTCGCGCCGAAGCTGGCGAAGGTTTCGGCAAACTGCGGCACCACGAAAATCAGCAGGATGATGGTGACAATCATGGCTACACCCACCACGGCAGTGGGATAGGTGAGCGCTTTCTTGATCTTGGCCTTGAGGGCCTCGGTCTTCTCTTTGTAGGTGGCGACGCGATCCAGCATCGAGTCGAGTTTTCCCGCCTGTTCGCCTGCCTGCACGAGGTTGCAGAACAGGTCGTCGAAGTGGCGCGGATGTTTCTGCAGCGCCGAGGCGAGGCTGTTGCCCCCGGAGACGTCGTTCTTGATGGTGATGATCATCTCGCGGAAAGCGACGTTGTCTTGCCCGTCCGCGACGATGTCGAAGGACTGCACCAGCGGCACCCCCGCTTTCATCATCGTTGCCAGCTGGCGCGCGAAAATCGCGATGTCCGAGGGCGTGATCGGTTTCTTGCGCTCCCCGAACAGGGGTTTCGCCTTCTTCCTCACCACCTGCGGCGTGACACCCTGGCGGCGCAGTTGCGCCTTGGCCAGCGTGACGCTCTCGCTCTGGATTTCGCCTTTGGTGGCGTTGCCGCGGCGGTCTTTGCCTGTGTAGGCAAAGGTCTCTGTCTTGACTGCCTTCGCCACTGCCTTCGCCATGATCAGTCCTTCGTCACGCGGTTGACTTCCTCGAGGCTGGTGAGCCCCTTGGCTACCTTGACCAGCCCCGCACGGCGCAAGTCATTGAAGCCTTGCTTGCGGGCCATCTTCGCCAGCTCGATCGAGTTGCCACCCTCCATGATGATCTCGGAGAGTTCCTTGGTTATCGCCACGCACTCGTAAATGCCCACCCGGCCTTTGTAGCCGTTGTTGCATTTGGCGCAACCCACCGGTCCCCGGATCGTGACCGAATTCACTTCCTGTGGCAGGAAGCCCTCTTCGATCAGTACCTCCTCCGGCAGCTTCACGTCCTTTGCACAGTGAGGGCAGAGCCGCCTGGCGAGACGCTGCGCGATGATCAGGTTGATCGACGTGGCCACGTTGAAGGCGGGCACGCCCATGTTGAGAAGGCGTGTGATGGTCTCGCAGGCGCTGTTGGTGTGCAGCGTGGACATCACCATGTGGCCCGTCTGGGCGGCTTTCACGGCGATCTCAGCCGTGGCCAGATCCCGGATCTCACCGACCATGATCACGTCCGGGTCCTGGCGCAGGAAGGAGCGAAGCGCCTCGGCGAAGGTGAGGCCCACCCGTGCGTTCACGTGCACCTGGTTGATGCCGGCCATGTTGATTTCCACCGGGTCTTCCGCGGTGGAGATGTTGCGCTCGTCGGTATTCAGGATGCCGAGGCCCGTGTACATCGACACGGTCTTGCCGCTTCCGGTGGGGCCTGTGAAGAGCATCATGCCCTGCGGTGACATCAGGGACTTCATGTAGAGCTCGCGCTGCTCGGCCTCGAAGCCCAGGGCGTCAATACCGAGTTGCGCACTGGCCGGGTCGAGGATACGCAACACCACCTTCTCGCCGAAGATGGTGGGAAGGGTGTTGACCCGGAAGTCGATGGCGCGGGTTTTCGACAGCCTCATCTTGATACGGCCGTCTTGCGGCACGCGGCGCTCGGAGATGTCCATGGCCGACATCACTTTCAGGCGCGCGGCAAGCTTGGGCGCGAGCGCCACGGGCGGTTTGGAGACTTCGTGCAGGATGCCGTCGGTGCGGTAGCGGATGCGGTAGTTCTTCTCGTAGGGCTCGAAGTGCACGTCCGAGGCTCCGCCCTTGATCGCGTCCAGAAGCACCTTGTTGACGAAGCGGACGATGGGCGTGTCGTCGGTGTCCGACCGTGAGTCGGGGTCTTCGTCTTTCTTCTCGCCGCTTTCGATGTCGAGGTCTTCGAGGCCTACATCGTCGAGGCTGGAAAAATTGCTGCCGGTAGCCTCTTCAGCTGCCTTCAGGAAGCGCTGCATGGCCTTGGCGAGCTGCGACTCCTCGACGAGGATCGCTTCGGTGCTGATCCCGGTGTGGAACTTGATCTCGTCGAGGGCGTGCAGGTTGGTGGGGTCCGAGACCGCCAGATAGAGCCGGTTGCCGCGCTTGAACAGCGGAATCGCGTGGTGTTTTTCGATCAGCTTGGGATCGATGAGGTTCTTGGGCGAGATCTCGATGTTGAAGGCAGCAAGATCGAGCAGCGGCGTGCCGAACTCGTCGGAGGCGGATTCTGCTATACGGTGCCCGTCCGCCAGGTTGCGCTCCACCACCAGCGTGACGAAGGGTACCTTCTGCTGACGGGCATCCTGCAGGGCCTGCCGGGCGATCTGTTCGTCCAGCACGCCATCCTGCACCAGACGGCGTGCGAGCCCACTCAGGGGGATGGGGGTGTTGGCGTTCATTGCGCCTCGTGGGTAACCGTTGCTGCGACGCGGGGAGCACAGCGATCAACCGCGAGTATAGCAACAGAGTTCTTCCTTAGAGCTTGCTCGCGAGAGCTCTCCCATCGGAGCGGGCCATGCCCGTGACATCTGCCCCGTGGGGTCCATGCCCGAGAAAGCCCCCGTGGGAGCGGGCCATGCCCGCGACCTCTCCCCCATGACAAAAAGCGTCACGATCTGCCCTCAGGCGGGCCAGCGACGGGCTCACATCGTTAAGGATATCGGATGGAAGTGGCGACTGAGGGGCGGGTGATGCGCCTAAGCCATTGATCCTCATTGCATGCAGAAAATCCGATCGAAACTGGCCCGCATATTGATACCGCCTTGCAAGAACCGATTTGGGATCTATAGTTCCAACGGCTCGTCCAGTGACCATCCCCATCAAGGAGTTTTCCATGAACAGAATCCAAAAGGGCTTCACCCTTATCGAGCTTATGATCGTGATCGCGATCGTGGGCATCCTGGCGGCCGTCGCGCTGCCCGCCTATCAGGACTACACCGTCCGTGCGAAGCTGTCCGAAGTTATGGCTCGTGGAAGCGAAGTGAAGACTGCCGTAACCGAATACTTTGCATCGACTGGCACCATGCCCGCGAGTGGTACCACCAACGTTTTCAACACGGTAGGTGCAGGTAAAGTGAGCCAGGTCTCCTGGGTCAATTCGGGCAGTCAATACATCTCACTCACCATCAATACCACGGCTGGCAACAACGGCATTTCCGAGCTTGCGTCCGGCTCCAACCAGTTGGGCATCGTCGTAGCGGCAAATACAGGTGGCGTTATCACTTGGCGTTGCGGTGGTAGCGCCACGGTTACCACCGTTCCTGCCAAGTA
>CAIXOY010000378.1 GCA_903921135.1 uncultured Gammaproteobacteria bacterium | reverse complement strand
CACCGGCGCCGGCAAAGGCATCGGCGCGGCAACCGCGCGTTTGCTGGCGAAGGAAGGTGCACGAGTGGTGCTCGCGGGCACCACGGCACCGGATCTGCTCGGCGTCGCTGACGATATCGGCGAAGCAGCGAGAGTGTTCCCGGTCGACGTGGCAGACGGCACCACCGTGAAGGCCCTCGTCGACTTCACGCTGGACACCTTCGGACGTCTCGACGGTGCGTTCAACAACGCAGGCATCGATGGACCGCTCGCCGCCACGCCCGAATATCCGGAAGACGATTTCGACCGCGTGATCGCGGTGAATCTGAAGGGCGTGTGGAACTGCATGCGATACCAGATCCCGGCCATGCTGGCAGGCGGCGGCGGGGGCATCGTCAACTGCGCCTCGGCGCTGGCCGACGTCGGCCAATACAACATGGCGGCCTATTGCGCCGCAAAATCCGGCGTACTTGGCCTCACCCGCGTAGCAGCACTCGAATACGGCCCGCGAGGCGTGCGCGTGAACGCGCTGTCACCCGGCGTCACCGAGACGCCGATGATGACGGGAATGATGGAGAGAACGCCCGGGCTGCGCGACCTGTTGTTGCAATCGGAGCCGATCGGACGACTGGGGCGCCCGGAAGAGATTGCCGAGGCCGTGTTGTGGCTGCTGAGTGACCGGTCGAGTTACGCCCTCGGCGCGAACTTCGCGGTGGACGGAGGCTATCTCTGCCGCTGAGCCATTCTCCTGTCCTAAGAAAGGTGCCCGGGCAAGGCCCGGACGGCTAGCGTGTCGGCGCACGCACCGCAACAGGAGTTCCCGATGTTCGTACACCCCCAGGTCCAGGCCTTTCTGGATGGCATCCCCGCCGCCGACAGCGCCCCTCCCATCGACGAGCAACGCAAGGCCTTCAGCGAACTCTGGCGGGCCCTGTCACCGCCACCCGCACCCGGGGTCACGCGCAGGGAAGTCTGCTTTCCGGGGCCGGCGGGCGACGTGCCTGCGCTGGTCTACCAGCCGGAGGGTGCGGGCGACGGGCTGCCTGTCCTGCTCTTCCTGCACGGTGGCGGCTGCGTCACACTCCGGCCAGCAGATTTCGATGCGACCAGTACATGGCTAGCACGCGAAGGCAATTGCGCAGTGGTGGTGCCGGCTTACCGGCAAGCGCCGGAGAACCCTTTCCCCGCACCCCTGGACGATTGCGTGGCGGTCTATCGCGCGCTTTGCCGGGGAGCCGGTGGGATCGGGGACGCGAACCGCATCGCGGTGGCGGGCGACAGCGCCGGCGGCTATCTGGCGGCTGCGCTCTGTCTGGACGCGCTGACGGCTGGGCTGCCACAGCCACTCGCCCAGATCCTGATCTATCCGATGCTCGACATGGCGTCGAAATCCGTCAGCCGTGTGAGCCGGGACTATTTCCTGAGCGATGCAGCACTGGAAGGCGTGATCGCCTTGCACGCAGGCACGGACCTCCTGAACCCGCGCGTCTCGCCTCTGCGCGCACGCGACGTGCGCGGCCTTGCTCGCGCCCACGTGATCACCACGAACCTGGACCCCCTGGAGGACGAGGCAATCGCGTGGGTCGAGCGCCTGCGGTTGGCGGGCGTGGATGCATCGTGCTTCCGATACGAAGGGATGGTGCACGGGTTCTTTTCCTTCGGCGGGATCATCGATGCGGGCATGGATGCCGTGCAACACGTGGCGGGAATGCTGCGCGCCACCTGGCTGCGGGCAACCGCGGGCACGCCATGAGCGCGGTCAATACCGCGCCCGCGTCCGATATTCCGGGCTATCGACGGGCCCTCGGCAGCTTCGCAACGGGCGTTGCGGTGGTGACGATAGCCGGTGCGCGGCAGCCTCGCGGAATGACCATCAACTCCTTCGCACCGGTGTCACTGGTTCCGCCTCTGGTGCTCTGGAGCATCGGCGAGCGTCACGCATCCTGTCCGGACTTCTGCGCGGCGTCGCGCTTCGCCATCCACGTACTCTCGCGGAACCAGCGCTGCCTTGCCGACCGCTTTGCATCCAGCGCCGGTGATCCTTTCGAGGGCATCGACTGGCAGCCCGATGCACATGGCATCCCTTCGCTCCGCGGCTGCATCACCCGCTTCAGCTGTGTATTGCGCGCGATCCATCCGGGCGGCGATCACCGGATCCTCGTCGGCGAGGTAGAGGAGTTCGCATGCGTCGGGGGAAGCGGCTTGCTGTTCGTCGATGGCCGGTACGCGGAGTCGGCCGGCGCTCTCGGCGGCTGAGCGGGACGCAATGGAATTCCCGACGGATGCCGTCGTCATTGGTGCCGGCGTGGTCGGTCTCGCCACGGCACGGGCGCTCGCTCTGCGCGGACTCGAGGTGGTGGTGCTCGAGCGAGGTGGCGGAATCGGTGAAGGAACCTCCAGCCGCAATTCGGAGGTGATACACGCGGGTATCTACTACCCCGTGGGATCACTCAAGGCGAGATTGTGTGTGCGCGGCCGCGAACTGCTGTACGACTTCGTCCGGGAGCGCGGCGTGGACCACGCGCGCTGCGGAAAACTCGTCGTTGGTTCACAGGCGGAACGCACTGCGCTGGAAGCGATCCGTGCACGCGCCGAGGCGTGCGGGGTGACCGACCTGCACACACTCGACGCCGATGCCATACGCGAGCGGGAGCCAGCCGTGCGAGGCGATATCGGGGTGTTCAGCCCCTCCACAGGCATCGTCGACTCGCATCAACTGATGCTCGCCTTGCAGGCGAATATCGAATCGTTGGACGGCACCGTCGTGTTGCGCAGCCCTGTTGAGGATGGCACGTTGGGCAAGGGCGCCGAGCGACATCGCGTCCGGATCGGCGGCGCGGAACCCGCGGAAATCCGCGCACGCGCGGTGGTCAATGCAGCCGGCCTGCATGCGCGCGATGTCTGGCTCAGGCTGGCGGGTGAAGCACACGCGGCGGCTACACCACCGCAATTCTTTGCGAAGGGGCACTACTACGCCTACTCGGGCCGCTCGCCTTTCCGCCATCTCGTGTATCCCCTGCCGGAGCCCGGGGGGCTGGGCATCCACGCAACGCTGGATCTCGGTGGGCAAGCGCGCTTCGGCCCTGACGTCCGCTGGACACAACACATCGATTACAGCTTTGACGACGGGCATCGCGAGCACTTCGTCAAGGCGATCAGGGCGTACTTCCCCGACATCGATCCGGAACGGCTTCAGCCTGCCTACACCGGCATCAGGCCGAAGATTTCCGGACCGGGCGAGCCGCCAGCGGACTTTTTCATCCTCGATGGATGCGCCCACGGATTGCGGGGAATCTGCAGCCTGCACGGAATCGAATCACCAGGATTGACCGCTTCACTCGCGATTGCCGAGCATGTCGCCACTGCCGTAGTGGACTCCCTCCGATGACATCGCGCAGACCCAGGCCTCCCGGAGAGAGCGCGCAGGCAGCCAGAGAGGCACCCATGCCACGGGGAGGGTTGCCGCTGTTGCGCGGCCGGCTGAAACCACCGGTGATGCGCAGCGCGGTGATCGAGCGGCCACGGCTGGATGCCCTGCTCGATCGCTCACGGGATTACGAGGTAGTCCTCGTGTGTGCGCCCGCGGGCTTCGGGAAAACCACGGCCGTGACACAGTGGTTTGGCAGCCGGGCTGTCACCGCCGGCAGTTGCGCATGGGTGAGCCTGGACGAAATGGATGGCGAACCCACACGCATCCTGATGTACCTCGTCACCAGTCTGTCGGCCAGCGCACCCGGGCTGGCCCTGCGTCTCGGAGGCCTCTTCGAAACCGGCTTTGAAGCAAGCCCGCAGTCGATCCTGCAGTCACTCTTCAGTGGCATCGAGGAATCAGGCGTCGACGTGCTGCTGGTGGTCGATGACCTTCACGCATCACTCGAAGAGGATGCTCGGGCGATCTTCTGCGCTCTGGTGAACCACGGTCTTCCCAACCTCCACCTCGTGCTGGTGCTGCGGGATGCGGTGCGGCTGCCGCTCGCGCGGGCGCGCATGCGCCACGCATTGCTCGAGGTCGGCCCGCTGGACCTGCAGTTCAGCAGCGAGGAGGCCCAGGCGTACTTCGCCTTACAACCGGGACTGTCCGTGGACGATGAGGATGTCCGTACCCTGTGGGAGCGCACCGACGGCTGGATCGCAGCGCTGCAACTCGCGGCTCTCTCGCTACGAGGCCACGAGGACCCCAAGGGGTTTATCCAGCAGTTCTCCGGCCAGAACAGGGACCTGGGTGATCTGCTCGCCGAGGAGGTGATCGGAAGGCTGCCGCCGGACATCGTGGACTTCCTTGAACAAAGCTCTGTGCTCACATCCTTCAGCGCACCGCTCTGCGACGAGATCCTGGGGCGGTGCGACTCCCGGCAGATCATCCAGCGCCTCGAGAGTGGAAACTTCTTCATTTTCGCGATGGACGACGAGCGCTCGTTCTACCGCTACCACCGACTGTTTGCGGAACACCTTTCCCGCAGCCTGGAGCAACGCGACCCTTCACGGATACCCGCCCTGCACCGCGCCGCTGCGGAATGGTTCAGGGACCACGCATTGCCCGTGCGCGCCTGCCTGCACGCATCCCGGGCGGGCGACCCCGAGTTCCTCGGCGAGATCCTCGCCTCGGTAAGCGCCCAGCTGCAGGAGCTAGGATATGGCGGCACGGTGCTTCGGCACGCCTCCACGCTGCCACCGGAGATCGCCAACCGCTATCCGCTGATGCAACTCGACCGCATCTACGCGCTCACGCTGTCGTGGCGTTTCGAGGAAGCGCGCAAGGTACTGGAGGAAGTTCGCCGGGCACTCACCACGCACGAGGGCGCCGGTGATGAGATCTACCCGCAGCTCGTCCATCGCGAAGGCCAGCTCGCGCTCCTCAGCGACCAACACGCGACAGCAGAGCGGCTGTGCAACGAGTGGCTGGAACTTCCACACGGACGCTCGCCCTTCGAAGAAGCCGTGGTACGCACATCGCTGATCTGCTCCCGCGCGGAGCGCTACGAATTCGCCGGGTTGGACAGCTCCGGCGACATCAGGGAAGGGTTCGCCGGGCCAGACCTGCGCTGGGCCACGGTCTGGCACGACTCGATCATCGGTGCCTGTCACTTCTCGCGAGGTGATATCTCACAGGCAGAAGGGATGTTCCGGCAGGCGCTGGACACCGCCACCAACCTCGGCGGGCGTTTCAGCGCGACGCCCGCGATGCCTGGCCTGCACCTCGCGGAACTGCTGTACGAGAAAGGACTGACCGCGGAGGCCGGGCAACTCGTCGACGACTACCTGCCCATGGTCGCGCAGATGGGCATGTTGGGGCAGGCGGCGGCCGGCTACGTGACGCGCGCCAGACTCGCGCGCCTGGCGGGGGACGAGGACGCCGCGCTGCGCGCGCTGGACGAGGGCAGTCTGATCGCGGAGCGCCGCAATTTCACGCGTCTGCACCATGTCCTGATGCACGAGAGATACATGCTGCTGCTGGAGGCAGGACACGTTGAGCGATGCTTCCGCATTGCCCGCGCCGACGGCCTGATGTCTTCGCTCGCGGAACTCCGTCAATCACGCTCCATGAACTCCCTGTCGGAGCCACGTGCCTTGTCATGGGCTGCAATCAACCTGGCCCGCAACCGTGTCGCGGAAGCCTCGGATCTGCTGGAGCACTGGCGCAAGGCGCTCATGGCCCGAGGCGCTCTGAAGTCGGGCATGCGATTCACCGCCATGTCCCTGCGCGCCGCGCTGATCCGGCAGGACCGTCCGAGGAGCGCGAAACTTCTCGCCGAGATGCTTGTTCTGGCAAAGGACCGCGGATTCACGCGAACGATCATCGACGGCGGAGAGCCGGTACTGGAACTGCTGCGGGCCGTGGACGCTGGCGACGAGGCGCTGGCGGCCACGCGCGTCCGAATCCTCAGGGCCGCCGGCATCGACACCGGAGCAGCACAAGCCACCCCGGCCAGTGATGCCCCGGTGGAAGCCCTTAACGCGCGGGAAACCCACATCATGCGTCTGGTGACCCAGGGCCTGATGAACAAGCAGATCGCCGCTGAACTTGGCCTCACCGTAGGCACGGTCAAGTGGTACATGCAGCAGATCTTCTCCAAGCTGAACGTGAGCCGCAGGGCCCAGGCCATCCACAAGGCCAAACAACTGGGCTTCCTCCGCTGACCATCCGCCTCCCGGAGGCAGCAACGAACCTGACTAAGGGCAGGGTATTTCCGGTCCCGATTGCTGTGTAGTGCCATCGACGCGAAGCCACCCGCACAGCTGCCGGAGAATCCACGATGGACATGAAAGTCTCGTTTTTCATCCCCCCGACCGTCGGCCCGAAGGAAGAGCTGTACAAGGGCATGGCGGGCCGCCGCACCGACCTCTACCAGAACATGCTGCGCAACCTGAGCGAGTTCGCGCGCTACATCGACGAGCACGGGTACTACGCCGTCGGGTTTACGGAGCATCACATGTCCGTCGAGGGCATGACCTGTTCGAACTCGCCAGGGATGCTCGATCTCTACCTCGGTATGCAGACCCGCAACCTCCACCTCGGTGTGCTCGGCTACGTGCTGCCGGTCCACGACCCCTTCCGTGTCGCCGCCGAAGTGGCAATGCTCGACCAGATGACACAAGGTCGGGCCATCGCAGGCTTTGCACGTGGTGTGCAAACCCGCTGGGTCAACATCATGGGCCAACACCGTGGCCTCGCCGACAACATCACCGACCCGGCCACCTACACCGAAATCAAGCGCGAGTGGTTCACCGAAAATCTGGAGATCATCAAGAAGGCCTGGGCGCACGACACCTTCAGCCACCACGGGAAGCACTGGCAGATACCGGTACCCAACATCGGCTGGCCGGGTGCGAAATCCACCCAGGAAATGGGCGCAGGCATCGACGCGAACGGCAAACTCACGGAGGTGGGCGTTACACCTGCTTGCTACAACAGCCGCATTCCGGTGATGTTCGAACCCTTTGCTGCACACAAGGCGAGCGTCTTCAATGCTGCGAAGAACGGCCTGATACCGGTCGCCATACAGACCCATCGGTCGTTCATCGAGGAGCAGGTGGTCGAAGCCCAGCGCGGCTGGGACGCGGCAGGCATCACGCGCGCACCCGGGGAGGGATTCGGCTCCGCACGCTATTGCATCGTGGCCGATACCGAAGCCGAAGCGAAGCGCCAGGCCGAGCTCGCCACCTTCGAGTGGACCTACTTCTTTCACCAGTTCGGTTTCACCGCCGTGCTCGCGCGCGACGGCGAGGACTGGCGCAAGATTCCGCTCACCATGGATGAGTTGATCGAGCGGGAGATCCTCTACTGCGGCACGCCCGATCAGGTGTGTCGCCAGATGGAGAAGACACTGAGTTACATGCCCTGCGAGCACCTCTGGCTCTTCACCGGGAACGAGCTGCTTCCGCAACGGATGCTGATGAAATCCATGGAGCTGATGACGGAGAAAGTGCTGCCGCACTTCACGAACACGATCAAGACCTCCAACCTGCAAGCCGCCTGACGGCACACCGGGCGGTACCCGATGGCATACGAGAGCATATGGAGCGATCTGGCCGGCGTGGAATTCCGGCAGGGCTATATTGACGCAGGGGGCATACGCACACGGTACCTGCTGTGCGGCGAGCAGCACGCCGAAACGCTGGTTTTCCTGCACGGCTTCGGGGGGCATGCGGAGGCCTATGTGCGGAACCTCGCGGCGCATGGCAGGCACTTCCGGACTTTCAGCATCGACATGATCGGGCACGGTTACACCGACAAGCCCGATCGTCCCTACGACATTCCCGCTTACGTCGAACACCTGGCAGCCTTCCTCGATGCCATCGGCATCCGGCAAGTCCGGCTCTCCGGAGAGTCACTGGGTGGCTGGGTCGCAGGCTCCTTCGCCATCGCGTATCCGGACCGCGTTCGCAAACTCGCGCTGAACACCATGGGTGGCGCGACGATGAATGCAGAGGTCATGCGCACGGTACGCGAGAAAACACTTGCTGCGGCACGCGCGCCGCGCGCATCCACGCGACAGCGGCTGGAGTGGTTGATGGCAGACCCCGGGCGGGTACACGACGACCTCGTCGAGTGCCGGACGCGCATCTATGAGCAGTCAGGCTACCCACGTGCAGTGGAGAACGGCTCGGTGCTCTATCAGGAAGAGATGCGGCGCCGCTGGCTGATGGACGACGCCCGCGTTGCTCGGATCCGCGCGCCCACCCTGGTGGTGTGGACAACGAAGGATCCCACCGCTGGACCTGAGGTAGGACGAAGAATCGCAGCAGCCATACCGAACGCGGAATTCAGGCTGATGGAGAACTGCGGTCACTGGCCGCAGTTCGAGGATCCGGACACCTTCAACGCCCTGCACCTCGACTTCATGCTGAGGGCATGATCCGCACCGTCAGCGGTGCTGGTGGTGCAGTGGCAACCCCGCTCGCGCCCACGGCAGGCTCACGAGCTTGCCAGTG
This sequence comes from uncultured Gammaproteobacteria bacterium, assembly GCA_903921135.1. Classification (GTDB taxonomy): domain Bacteria; phylum Pseudomonadota; class Gammaproteobacteria; order Pseudomonadales; family UBA5518; genus UBA5518. The sequence continues at coordinate 803 of CAIXOY010000378.1, read as the reverse complement.
CCTGACAGTGTGACGAAGGCCGTTCGCAAGTCCGCTCCGCCGAAGCAGATGTTCGTGACGAAGGGATCCGGAAGCGACACGAATTCGAGCAACTCGCCCTGCGGCGAGATCACCGAGATGCCGCCTGCCACCAGCGTGGCCACGCAGATGTTGCCCTCGGCATCCACTGCCATCGAATCGAACAACTGCATCCCTGGCGCGCCGTAAAGCAGGCCTCCTGGATCGAAGGAGCCGAAGACGCGCTCGGGTACGCCCGGCGCGCGCAACGCGACCTTGAACACCCGACCACTCACGGTCTCCGCGAAGTAAAGCGTGCCATCGTCCGGTGAAAGCGCGATGCCGTTCGGATGTTCGAAGGGGAAGAACCACTCCTCGATACGTGATCCGTCAGCCCGCGCATACAGCACCGATCCGCGATCCATCGTGCGGTCGTAGCGTTTGCCGTTGTCGGTGAACCAGAACCCCCCCGCACCATCGAATACGAGATCGTTCGGCCCTTTGAGTGTGCGACCGTTGCACGCGGTGTAGAGCACCTCGACTTTTCCTGTGAGCAGATCCACGGCCTCGATACGGCCCCCGCTGTAGTCCGCGGGGGCGTCGCCCGGGCGCAGCAGCCCCCCCTCCTCCCGCCAGCTGAAACCACCGTTATTGCAGACATAGACGCGCCCATCGGGCCCGATCGCCGCACCGTTCGGTCCGCCACCGGTAACGGCGACGACATCTACCCGGCCATCGGGATGGACCCGGCTCAACGTGCCTCGGGCGATCTCGACAACGAGCACGGAGCCATCTTCCAGCGCAAT